>CAZZJP010000048.1:0-11274 GCA_964654555.1 uncultured Desulfobulbia bacterium | reverse complement strand
GCATGAGTACGGCGTAATCCACCACCTCATGGCAGTCTAATAACTTGAACAAGAGTGGATTGGAGATGGAATAGGGCAGATTGGCGATAATCCGTAAACGGCCGCCGCACTCCGCGGCCAACTGCCGGAAATCGCTCTCTAAGAGATCTTCGTGACGCAGGCTGACATTGGCCGGCAGGTCACCCTCTTCCTCGTGCCAGCGTACCAGGCCGGAATCTATCTCCAGGCCGATTACCCCTTTAACCCTGGCGGCCAGGGGGATGGTCATGGCCCCCAGGCCTACCCCCAACTCCAGAATGGTGTCATTGGCTTCAGGGGCGGCACGGTTGAGAATAGCCTCTACCATCTGCCTCTGAACCAGAAAATTCTGGCCAAAACGCTTTTTGGGAGCCAGGTTATTGTCCTGCAGGGTATTTTTTATATTCATCTTAAAAAGCTGCTTTTATCGTAACTATTCAGCAGCCCCCCATCTTCGTCCATTCGGGACTTCTCGAATACCAAAGTATGTTTCGAAATCCCGAATGAACGAACCTGGAGCACTGCTGAACAGTTACAGTTCATAGTTTAGGGCAGGTTATCCGCCTTAGCTAAATAGTTACCAAAAACGTAACTATTCAGCAGCACCCCATCTTCGTCCATTCGGGACTTCTCGAATACCAAAGTATGCTTCGAAATCCCGAATGAACGAATCTGAAGCACTGCTGAACAGTTACAGTTCACAGTTTAGGGCAATTTTTCGCTTATTGCTGAATAGTTACCTTTTATCAGGCATTGTAGGTACTTGAAGAGACCTTGCCGCCGGTGCCTGTCCAGTCCGTATGGGTGAACTCACCCCTGGGGCGGTCTAAACGCTCATAGGTGTGGGCACCAAAATAATCACGTTGAGCCTGCAATAGATTAGCGGGCAGACGGGCGCTGCGATAACCATCATAATAGTTGAGGGCAGCGGAAATTGCCGGCATGGGAATCCCAAGTTCAGCGGCCTGGCTCACAATGCGCCGCCATCCCGCCTGGGATTTACTGACGGCCTCTCCGAAGAAATCATCCAACAGGAGATTATCCAGAGCAGGATTGCGGGTAAAGGCCTCTTTTATATTGCCGAGGAATGCACTGCGGATAATGCATCCCCCCCGCCACATGAGGGCGATGGCGCCATAATCCAACTGCCAGTCAAAGGACTTGGCCGCATGGCGGATGAGGGCATAGCCCTGGGCGTAGGAAATTATCTTGGCGGCGTAAAGGGCATCACGGAGAAAGGTAATATGTTCCTGCCGCTCACCGTTAAAGGCAGCAGTTGGGCCGCTCAACACCTCGGAGGCCCTTACCCTCTCCTCCTTCATGGCCGACAGACAGCGGGCAAAAACGGCCTCGGCAATCAGGGTCAGGGGGACACCCTGGTCAAGGGCGTTAATACCCGTCCACTTGCCGGTGCCTTTTTGACCGGCAGTATCGAGTATTTTTTCCACCAGCGGTTCGCCGTCTTCATCTTTGAATCCAAGAATATTGGTGGTAATCTCAATGAGATAGGAATCAAGAATACCCTTGTTCCAGTCCGCGAAGACATCCCGCATTTCAGCGGCGCTCAAACCCAGGCCCCGGCTCATGAAGTCGTAGGCCTCGCAGATAAGCTGCATATCGCCGTACTCAATACCGTTATGCACCATCTTGACATAATGCCCGGCCCCGCCGTTACCCACCCAGTCACAGCATGGCGCCCCGTCCACCTTGGCGGCAATGCTCTGGAGTATATCACGAACATGGGGCCAGGCCGCTGGATTGCCGCCGGGCATAATGGACGGCCCCCGTCTTGCCCCTTCTTCGCCGCCGGAAATACCGGTGCCGATGTAGAGAATACCTTTCTTCGTCAGATCATGGTAGCGGCGTTCGGTGTCGCTGTAGAGGGAGTTGCCGCCGTCGATGATAATATCACCCTCTTCTAACAAGGGGGTAATCTGCGAGATAAGACTGTCCACCACCGTTCCGGCTTTGACCATCAGCATTACCCGCCGCGGCCTTTTTAATTGACTGATTAACTCGGCCATGGAGTGGGTGCCGATTATTTTACTGCCCTGGGCCGGGCCGGCGAGAAAATCATCTACCTTGGAGGTTGTACGGTTAAATACTGCCACCGTAAAGCCATGATCGTTCATATTAAGAACTAGATTTTGCCCCATAACTGCCAGGCCGATAAGGCCGATATCAGCTTTAGACATAATAGTATCCTCCATGTGTTTAAGGGATTGATTAGAATAATCGACGGCAGAGATTTGAGCCGTCACTAAAAAGTTATTATGACACGAATGAAGATAGATTCAATGAATTATTTTAAAGAGTCGCCGAAATATGCTCAGGTGGTAAATAAGGCTGACGGCTGGTCTAAGAGCGTAGAAGAACTTTACGCACCACCTCACTGAGATCCCGTTGGCGGTAGGGCTTGGCAATGGCGGCACAGAAACCATAATCCCGGTAATTGGCCATCACCGGATCATTGGAATAGCCGCTGGAGACTATTATTCTGGCTTTGGGATTAAGGCGCAGTATCTCTCGCGCTGCCTCCCTGCCGCCCATGGCCCCTGGAATGGTAAGATCCATAATCAGGACATCTGCGGCCCGGCCCTCTGCCAGGCCATGGCTGTACAGGGCAATGGCCTGCTCGCCATTGAGGGTGGTTTCAACCTCAAATCCGGCCATCCTGAGCATGCCGGCGGCCAGTTCCAGAATAATTGCCTCATCGTCCATGAGGATTACCCTGCCGCCTTTATTGTTGCCGACTGAGGGGCCGCTCACCTCCTCTAACTGGGCCATGGGCTTATCAAGAGTTGCGGGCAGATAGAAGATAAATGTTGTCCCCTGCCCCGGAGTGGATTCGACAGTAATATAACCGTTATGCTTCTTGATGATAGAGTGACAAACGGCAAGGCCGAGGCCGCTGCCTTCCGTCTTGGAGGTGAAATACGGATCGAAGACACGGTCAATGATCTCTGGCCCTATGCCCGTCCCGTTATCCGCCACCATGGTCTTGATAAAGGGGCCGTCAGTCAGCCCCGGCACCATGCCGTGATGCTCAAAATTTTGGCATTTTATGTTAATGGTACCACCTTCTGGCATGGCGTTTTGCGCATTTACAATCAGATTATGGATGACCTGGCTGATCTGCCCGGTATCAATCTCTAAAGACCAGAGATCGGCTGGAATGAGATAATTGGCCTTTATAGCGCTGCCCCGGAGAATAAAATCCGTTGATTCCTTGATGGTTTCCGGGAGAGATGCCATCTTTTTTACCGGAGAACCGCCCTTGGCAAAGGTCAATAATTGCTGGGTCAGGCTGACGGCCCGAAAAACGGCCTGCTCTGAAGTCAGCAGAAGAGAACTTAATGTTTCATCGCCTTTTACCGCCTCCCGCTCCTGGGCCATATTAATTGTACCCAGGATAGCGGTGAGGATATTATTAAAGTCATGGGCGATACCGCCGGCTAATACACCCACGGATTCTAATTTCTGGGACTTGATAAGCTCATTTTCCAGCCGCTGTTTATTGGTAATATCCCTAAAAACCAGAACTACGCCCCGCATATTGCCATTTTCGATGATGGGCGCCCCGCTGTCGGCAATTATTCTCTGGCGGCCGTCTTTGGCAATTAGCGCCGTGTGATTGGCCAAAACGACGATCTTACCGAGGGCCAATACCTTGTCCACCGGGTTGGGATATGGTTTACCGCTTTCTTCATTGATGATTTTAAAGATCTCATACAAGGGCCGGCCAACCGCGTCTGTCCATGACCAGCCGGTTAGCTCTTCGGCCACCGGATTCATGATGACTATACGGCCTTTAAGGTCAGTTGTAATAACCGCGTCACCAATACTGTGCAGGGTAACACTGAGAAGTTCCTTCTCCTCATAGAGGGCATCCTGAACAGTGCTGCGCTCTTCAACTTCGGCCTGGAGCATCTCGTTGGCCGCGGCAAGATCGCTGGTTCTTTCTTCAACCCGCAGTTCAAGCTCATCACGGGTCTTCGCCAATGTCTCCTGGGCCTGTTGGCGCTCAGTGATTTCTTCCTGTAGTCTTATATTGACCTCTCGCTGCTCCTCTCTGGCTTTGACGGCTTCCTTGACACTGGCCACAAACTGTCCCCCAAGACGTCTGGTCAGGAGAAAACCGCAGGTGAGAATCAACAGGGTAAAAGTGGATATAAGCCAGATGGCAGTATTTTCCTGACCTTTATTGCTGTTTATCACCCGGCGGATATCGAGGAGTGAATCATCGACCACCCTGTCAATACGGGCCGATACCATCATTACCCTCTTTCCCTGATTCCAAAAGACCTGTTGGTCAATTTTTATAGCTTCCATCTGGCGGGCCAGATTTTTAATCGCGGTCTCATAGGCGGGCAGGAGCCGCAACAACTCCTTTGCCCTGCCGCCCAGAGGTTTTTGCGCCGAGGTTAAGGTACGTAAACTCATTTTTAACACCTTTAGATGCCCCAGGGCGCTTGTTTGTGAGCTGTCGGGGCCGTCGCCGGCAACGGTCTCATTATTACCAAGCATGGTCGGTCTCAAGGCCGCCATGGCGGTTTTGACGATTACCTGGGCGTGATATAACTCCTCAAGACAGAAAGAGGTCAGAGCATAGGCCTGTTGAACAGCTTCCGGATTATGTCCGGCCGCTGCCTCCCGTATGAGCAGAGTACTGGCGGCGGTCTTCATCTTATTTAAAAGATCAGCGTATTGGCCTTCCATCTGCTTCAGTTGTTTTTTTTGCCTCGTCAGATGGCTGTAGTCGTTTTTGACCAGGGTTAATAATTGCCGATAATCACTGAGTACCTTGGCCAGAGCGGTCTGACCGCCAAGTATGTTGGCAGCCGCTCGTTGGATATTCTGGTTAAAATCATTTAAGAGCTGGGGCCATGATTTATCCATCTCTTTCTTACGACCGGCGATAATATCGGCCATCAGGACTCTGATATCCAACTCAAGGTCGATGAGAGAACGATTTAAGACCGCGTTGGCTCTGGTCATACGGCTCTGCTCTGTGATAACTCTGGAAAGTCTATTATTTAAATGGTTAAAATAGGAAAAGGCGGTAATAAATACGGTAAAGAGGAGAGCCAGGGTGACAAAAACCGCTCTTAGTAAAGGGCCGGTACTGGGTGATGGTATGGACGGCTTGCGGGTAGTCATTATTGGCTGGTAGTTATTATTTTGGTGCCAATAGTTGCCATGGCCGATAAGGGCAGCCCCAGTCGTTTCAGGGTGGTAATATTAAGATAACGGCAGCTGTTATGATTTTCAGTAAGAGAAAGACCTTCTATGGCCGTTCCCCGCCATATTTGATAAAGAAAGTCAGCGGCCTGTTCACCCTGTTCCCGGTTGGAGTTAAGTACCCCGCAGAGTACGCCGGACTTAACCTCCCAGAGCTCAGTGGCAATGGTGGGCCGCCGGCAGACAGGCAGAACCAGGTTCATTACCTGCCGGCTGTTAAGGGGCCGGCCTGAGTCATCCGTGATGCCGGTGAGATTCAGAACCAGAACCGCATCAACGGAGTGATTAAATTCCCGCATGACCCCCTTGGCCGCTTTAAGGGTTTTAACGGCTCGTATTGCCGTAATCCGGCTCGAATAACGGCCTTTTTCCTCTTTAATCTGGGCTATATTGGCCTTATTGGCGGGGTTGTCCTTATAAATAACTCCGAGGTGTTTAATATCTGGAACAATAACCTGGGCAAAACCGATGCTCTCGTTATAATGCTTTTTTTCTAAAACCCCGGTGATCTGGGCGGTGGGATAGTCATATTTTTCCGCCTCATTTTTTACCCCGCAGAAGATTACAGGTACCTGCTCCTTGTCCTTTAAATAAGGCAGGACAAAGAGGCGTTGAGCATTATTGTTAACGACCACCACCGCGTCCGGCTTAAATTCTTTGTACTCCTTATAGGCCTCCCTGGCCCGCTTTGCTCCCTGGTTTAAATATTTCTTGGTGTCTAAGAAGATATATTTGACCACCTGATTTTTTAAACGGTCTGTAAGCCCTTTACGAGTTTCGCTTTCGCTGCCGTTATCAGGGCCGTAACTCATTACCGCCAGTACTCTCTTACCACGGATGATATGCTGACTGGCCGGAGCGGCAGCGGGCAATGAAAGGTTTAGAATGGATAGAAGGAAAACCACTAAGGAGGGCATAGCTATAACTTGTTGATTTTTTGATGGTTTTATCTGTGTATCCTTGACAATCGCTCGAGGAAAAGATTGGCAGCGGGTATTACTGGTCTACCCTGGTTAATTCAGACGGAATAAATGATAACTAACTGAGACTATCAGGATAACATGATGTAAAAAACATGCAATTTTAATTATGGGGTAAATATGGGGTATAAGGAGAGGATGTGGTAATCTTACTGTCGGCGGTACTGCACGGCTTCGGCCACATGACTGGACTTGATGGCGGAACTATGATCAAGGTCGGCGATGGTGCGGGCGATTTTGATGATTCTGTTATAGGCCCGGGCGGAGAGCGCCAACTTACGCATGGCGTTTTCCAGCAGCAGGGTTGAGCTTTTATCTAATGGACAGAAATCCTTTATCTGTCTCTGGCCCATCTGGCCGTTGGCATGAAGGCTTGGAATATCTTTAAAGCGAGTTTCCTGAATTTTTCTGGCCTTTACCACCCGCTCTCTGATAATTTCCGAGTTTTCGCCTTGCCGCCGGGAGGAGAGTTCTTTAAAGGGTACGGCTGAGACCTCGATGTACATGTCAATTCGATCCAGCAGGGGCCCGGAAATCTTATTTTTGTAACGCTGTACCTGGGCCGGCAGACAGCGGCATTCGTGGTTATCATCACCAAGATAACCACAGGGGCAGGGATTGGTGGCCGCCACTAAAATAAAATTGGCTGGAAAGGTCATGGCGGCGGCAGCCCGGGAGATAGTTACCGCCCCATCCTCCAAGGGTTGGCGCAGCCCCTCTAATACTGTTTTTTTGAATTCGGCCAGTTCATCAAGAAAGAGAACCCCGTTGTGGGCGAGGGAGACCTCTCCGGGCCGGGGCATGGAGCTGCCGCCGATGAGCCCGGCCGCGGAAATATTATGGTGCGGAGCCCGAAAGGGACGGCAGTTAATCAGGCCGCTAATGGTATTTAAGCCGGCGACGCTATAAATTTTTGAGGTTTCCAGAGCCTCTTCTTGGCTCAGAGGCGGCATGATGGTGGGCAGACGGCGGGCCAGCATGGTTTTGCCGGAACCGGGCGGGCCTTCAAACAGCAGATTATGACCACCGGCCGCGGCAATTTCCAAGGCCCGTTTAGCTTGCTCCTGACCTTTGACCTCATCAAGATTAATCTCGAAATTAGCTGGAAGGCTAAATGGTGAATCTTCGACAATAAAGGGTTTTATCTCTCTTAAACCAGCCAGGAATTCCACCGTCTCCGGGAGACTGCCCGCTGAAATCACTGGAATGCCCCCCACTAGGGCGGCCTCAGCGGCATTGGCGGCTGGGACAATAACGCCGGCCAGCCCGTGAGCCGCCGCCGCCATGGTAATAGGCAGAATACCGTTTACCGGCCGCAGACTGCCGTCAAGTGATAGTTCACCAATGAGCAGATAGCGGCTCAAGAGTTCACTTTTAAAGGCCTGAGAGGCCGCGAGAATACCAACCGCCATGGGCAGGTCATAACCGGTACCGGCCTTCCGGAGATCGGCCGGAGCGAGATTAACGGTGATTTTTTTAGTGGGAAACTCATAGCCGCTGTTTTTAATGGCGGCATGCACCCTGTCCTTACTTTCCCGTACCGCGGCCTCAGGCAGACCGACGGTGGCAAACCCCGGCAGCCCAAAGGCAATATCGACCTCTACTTCCACCAGCAGACCGTCAACCCCTTGCACAGCTCCGCTGTAAGTTTTTGCTAACATATAATATTAATTTTTGTGTCTATCTAACTGATTTAAGAACAAAATTATTTATGAGTCAGATGATTGATATACTCATCCCACTCCATGGGCAGCATGGCCTTTTTTTTGTTGTTACAAACCTTGCAGGCCGGGGTTAAATTACCCTTAACGCTGCGGCCGCCCCTGGTCAGGGGGACAATATGATCCATGGTCAACTCGGCCGGTTTAAACTTACGGCCGCAATAATGGCATCTCCCCTGCCCCGTCTTACGCTGCCACCAAGCGGTTTTACGAAGTTTGCGGGCCTTGTCCTTTTCCTGCCGAATTAGGGATTCATCAACCCCGTCTAAACTTGAATAAAATTCAGCCATTTTCATTTCTTCATTAGTTAAGGGCCGGTAATGATTTCCCTAGCCTTACCCACGAGGTATAGGGAGCCTGCCACTGTGATAAGGTCTCTGGCGTGAGTGAGGGCTTGGGCGGTTTTTAAGGCTTCATCAACGGAATCTGAGCTGTAACATGGCGGGCTGTCAGGGCTTAAGGCCTTCCGCAACTGAGCTGGAGTGGCGGAACGATTTTCTTCTGGTCTCGTGAAAATTAAGCTCTGACAGAAGGGGGCAATGCGCCTCAGACAGAGGGAATAATCCTTGTCAGCCATGGAGGCCCAGATCATAATCAGGCGGCGGTCGGAAAATTCTGACAGGGCTTCAATTAAGGCTTCTACTCCGGCCGGGTTATGGGCTCCATCCAGCAGATAGTCCTGGCCGTCTACATTAAGAAGCTCCATTCTTCCCGGCCAGCGTACCGTTTTAAGCCCGGCCCTTATATCCTCATTATTTACCCTAATGCCGCGGGCGGCGAGACAGTCAAGGGCAGCTATGGTCAGGGCGGCGTTCTCGCCCTGATAACTGCCGCGCAGGGCAAGCTCAAGGCCCTCCATATCCCGTGAGGCGGATTTGTAGTGCCAGCCCGCACCAGTTTTGTCCCGGCTCATGACAAAATCCAGTTTCAAGCGCCGGAGAGGCGCGGCAAGTTCCGCGGCCCGCCGCTCTATGACCTCACGGGCTGCCGCACTGAGAACACCGGAAACCAGTGGTACCCCGGATTTGATAATCCCGGCCTTCTCCGCTGCTACTTTGGACAGAGTGCGGCCAAGATAGTTCTCATGATCCATGGAGACGTTGGTGATTATGGTGATGAGCGGACTAATAACATTAGTGGCGTCTAAGCGCCCGCCCATCCCCACCTCGAGGATGGCGAGATCCACCTTCTGTTCTGCGAACCAGAGCAGAGCCAGGGTGGTGGTGAATTCAAAATAGGTTATCTGCTGTTCATTCATAACCGCCATGATACGGGCGGCGTGCCGGGCAAAGTCCTCTTCGCTGATCAGAGAGTCGTTGATCTGGAAACGCTCCCGCACCGAAGAGAGATGCGGGGAGGTATAGAGACCGACCTTGAGCCCGGCCCGGCTCAAAATGGTGCGCAGGGACATGGCCGTTGAGCCCTTGCCATTGGTTCCCCCGATATGGATAAAACGTAAATTATTCTCGGGATGCCCCAGGCGGCCAAGGAAATCGGTCATGGAGTCCAGGCCCAGTTTTATCTTGAAGAATTGCAGATTATCTAAAAAGCGCCAGGTCTCGGCGTAGGAAAGTTCTTTGTTCATTAATCAAGAATCTCTAATTTGGCATAATCCAGATTGATAATTTTCTGGCCGTGCCGGGCAAAGAATATCTGTACCGTGCGGGATTTGATAATTTTTACAATCTCACCCTGACCAAAAAATTGGTGCCTGACATGTTTATGTAGTAAATCACTATCGTTACCAGCCTTGATTCTTTGTGGGCGGCCAGAAGGCAGTGAAGCGGCATCAATAATCGGGGCCGGCCGGAAATCCTTTTTAGCCCCGATGGTCAGGTTGGGATTTAACTCGTCCAGGAACCGGGAGATCATCACTGGTTCCTGGTAACGTCCAGGAGAAGCAGCCATCCGTGGATAGACGAGATAGAGTTTCTGTTTAGCCCTGGTGGCGGCTACATAGAGCAGACGGCGTTCCTCCTCTATCTCTTCCAAAGTCTTGGCCATACCTGAAGGAAATTTACCCTCGGCCAGGTTGATGATAAAGACCGCCTGCCATTCCAGGCCCTTGGCGGAATGCACGGTGGAGAGGATAAGCTTACCTGCCTCCCTGGCGTGCGGGGTATGATCTGCCGTTGGCGGATCAAGGGATGAATCTTCAAGAAAGGATTCCAAATCGCTATATTCGGTGATAATTTCCCGTAACTGTTCTAAATCAGGCAGCCGTTTGGGATAATCATCATGAAAGACGCGCTCGAATATATCCTGGTAATAGACCATAACCAGATCAAACTGGTCGGCTGGGGCGTCAAGCTCCAGAAGCTGCATCAACATATCTTTGAGGGCTGTAAAACCGGCCTGCCATGATTTAGCGGGCTTATAGGCGGCCAGGGCTCCGAATGGATCATCCCCGGTAATACTATCCACAATACGCTGGGCGGTCTTGGTGCCAATCTTGTGTAAAAGAAGTAGAATCCGGTGCCATGCCAGGCTGTCATTGGGATTATAAACCACCCGCAGATAGGAGATGACGTCTTTAATATGAGCGGTTTCGGTCAGTTTCAAGCCGCCGCGTTTTTCAAAGGCCAGGCCCCGCCTGCCTAACTCCAGCTCCAGTTTATAGGAGTGAAATCCGGAACGGAAGAGGACGGCAATCTCCTCTGCCGCTACCCCGTCTGCCATGAGTTTTGCTATATGCTGACCTACATAGGCAGCTTGATCGCCATCGTTTCTTGCCTCATAAATAATGGGCTTTTCGCCGCCGTTAATGGAGGTAAAAAGGTTCTTGGTGTATTTTTCCCTGGCGTGTTCGATAATATTATTGGTCAGGTTCAGAATGGGCTCGGTACTGCGGTAATTTTCCTCCAGGCGAATTATTTTGGTCTGCGAGAAAACCTCCGGAAACTCCATGATGTTCCTGAAATCCGCTCCCCGGAAGGAATATATAGACTGTGAATCATCGCCCACCGCCATTATGTTACCGTGTGGTCTGGTCAGCAGGCGGATAATCTCGGCCTGGATATGATTGGTGTCCTGATACTCATCAACCATAATATAGGAAAAACGAGCCGCAATATCGGCCCCGGCCTCGGTAAATTCGCTCAGCAGACGGCGCAGATTAACCAGCAGGTCATCGTAATCCATCAGGTTATGGGCCAGCTTAAACTGCTGATAATCACGGCGGATGGCGCTTAGCTCACCTATAAAATCGGCTAAATGCCAATAGCGCTCATTGATTATTTCATCTAAGCCTTGATTCTTATTGACCACCTGCCCGAAAATATTGGCAATTGCCCGCTTGCTGGGGAATTGACGTC
>CAZZJP010000047.1:0-11442 GCA_964654555.1 uncultured Desulfobulbia bacterium | reverse complement strand
AGCTGTCACGGTTGGAGTTGTCCGACACCGTCCAGGAGGAGATTGAACAGAATCCAGTATTGGAGGAGGATACCAATAATCCAGACAGCCTCCATGAGTCCCTACAGGATCTCACCGCCGAAGACCAGGAACCGGCCGCCCCCGGCAATACTACCGATGAGGTCAACCTAGAAAGCCCCTCCGGTCTCAAAGAGATTAATTGGGAGGATTACGCCAATGAATACGAGGATAAATCAGCCTTTAAACCCCAAAATGACCCTGATCTGCCCTCTCGTTTTGATATCCTGACCAAAAAGACCAACCTCTCAGATCATTTGCAATGGCAGTTAAAATTTAGCAATATTAACGCCCAGGAGGGGGAGGTGGGCAATTTCATCATCGGCAATCTAAATCAGGACGGTTTCCTCGGGGTCAGTGATGAGGAAATCGCCGCTGCCACCAAATCATCGGCCCCGGTGGTACAAAAGATGCTGGCCATGGTTCAGGATATGGATCCCCCCGGAATCGCCGCCCGCAGTCTGCAGGAGAGTCTGCTCCTGCAGTTGGCCCATCTCAACCTCAGCACCTCAGTGGCTGGCGAACTGGTAAGGAAGTACCTGTCATTCTTGACCAACCGAGATTACGCCGCTATTGTCAAGGCCTCAGGTTACCCGTTAAAGGAGATCTTAGCGGCCCTGGAGGTAATCAAGGGCCTCAATCCCCACCCCGGCCGCACCTATTCCGACGAAGAACCCCGCTACATCATTCCCGATGTCTATGTCTATAAGATGGATGGCGAATATGTTATTGTCTTGAATGATGATGGAATGCCGCGCCTTAAAATAAGTAAATTTTATCAGGATATTCTCAAAGGCCATAAGGATATCCCCGGCCTCGCCAAAGATACCAAGAACTATATTCAAGGTAAATTAAAGTCGGCTATGTGGCTCATTAAGAGCATCCAGCAGCGCCAGCGCACCATTTATAATGTGGTGGAGAGCCTGCTTAAATTTCAACATAATTTTTTTGAAAAAGGGCCTGATTATATGCGGCCCCTCATCCTGAAGGATGTCGCTGATGATATAAATATGCACGAATCCACCATCAGCCGGGTGACCACCAATAAATACGTCCATACCCCTCAGGGACTTTTTGAGTTAAAATACTTCTTTAATTCCGCCATTGCCAGAACCGGCGGCGAGGAGGCCCTGGCCTCAGAGAGTATCAAGGTCAAGATGAAAAGGCTGATTCAGGCCGAAGACCCGCATAAACCATTAAGCGATATGGCCATTGTCAAGGTTCTGGCTCAGGAGAGCAGTATCAAGATCGCCCGCCGGACGGTGGCCAAATATCGTGAGAATATGGGCATACTGCCCTCTAAATATCGCCGCGCCCCCAAGTTGAAATAACATGCCGGAAATATCCCCTCAGCTTATCTTACTCACCGGCCTCTCCGGAGCCGGTAAGAGTACCGCCTTGCACGCCCTGGAGGACGCCGGATTTTTCTGTATTGATAACTTCCCCGCCCTCTTGTTGCCCGACCTGGTGGCTAAAATAATCCAGCCCGGCAAACGCCGCCTAACCTTGGTTATGGATACCAGGGATGAGGAATTCTACAATAATTATCCCCGTGTAATCAGTGAACTGCGGGAAACTGTCCCCAACCTGCGGCTCATATACCTTGAAGCGGCGGCGGATATTCTCCTGCGGCGTTTCAGCGCCATGCGCCGCCTGCATCCCACCGCCAGCGAATCCGTGCGGGACGGTATCGCTCTGGAGAAACGTCGTTTTACCGGTCTGCGGGAATTGGCGGATATTATCATTGATACCTCCAGCCTTACCCCCCATCAACTACGGGCCGTCCTCTTAAAAGAATACGAATCAGCCCGAGAAACTGGCTTAAAGGTTGACCTGCTGTCCTTTGGCTTCAAGCACGGCCTGCCGCCAGAGGCCGATTTGGTATTTGATGTCCGCTTCCTGGCCAATCCCTATTTTGTGCCGGAATTAAAGGAGATGAGCGGCCAAGAACAACCAGTAGCCGATTATGTCCTCCAGACCCCCGAGGCCGAAGAATTTCTGGCTCGGCTTCGGCCCCTTTTTGACTTTCTCATTCCCTCTTACGCCAGGGAAGGCAAAACCTATCTCACCATTGCCATTGGCTGCACCGGCGGCCGCCACCGCTCGGTGGCCGTGGCCGAGTACCTGGCCCATCAGCTTGATATCAGAGCACTTACCATCCGTCACCGCGACCTGCTGAAGCGTTGACCTCCATCAGCGCCTATTTTAGTCCTTTACATTTTCGGCATATGACATTAAATTAAATACTTAAATGCCGGTTGGCTAACCAGTCAACGCCCAGTATTTATTATACCGGATTCACAAATTACAGCTTGGGATTATGTACATGAAAAATGATATGAAAGATGAAGATGTTGAGCATGTGGCCGCCCTCTTAAAGACCATGTCACATCCTATCAGGATGCGGATATTATGCCTTCTGCAGGACAAGGAATTAACGGTTGGTGATCTTCGCTCCGAGGTTAAAACCTCCAACGCCAATGTCTCCCAGCATCTCACCATACTCCGTAACAAGCAGATAATCGCCTCCCGCAAGGAGGCCAATTATATCTATAACCGGATAGCCGATGAGCGTATTTTAGAACTTATTTCCACTATGAAAAATTTATTCTGCCCGGCTAAATAAGGATTTAGCAAACCTGCCCTCTTTACTGGACATTTTAATCATAACTACGAACAAGGAGAAAGATATGGTAGTAAATGACTGGGTTCACTTCATCGCCGGGGCTTTTATCCTCATTAGCCTGGGACTGGGTATTTTCATTAATCCCAACTGGTTCTGGTTCACCGCTTTTGTGGGGGCCAACCTCATGCAGTTCGGTTTTACCAAGGTCTGCCCCCTGGCAATGATCCTCAAAAAACTCGGGGTGCCGGAAAGCCGGTAATGATAACCAACAGCCATGCCTGGTCAACCAGGGCACAACGGAACATGAAAGTCGTAGCAAGGCCAATATCCTTGGCAGATGACTTTCATATAAATATTGTAACTATTCAGCGTAATGCCTAAAAGTAACAATAACCACCGGAGTGTAACTATTAATCAAACGACCGCGTGAGTTACATCCAGAACTTAATTATCACCCGGTCGCTTGAGAGGCGGCTGTCTAAATACTGCGGCAAAGCCTGCCAAAACCGCCGGGAATCGTACCGGAGGCCCAGAATACTGTCCCCTGTTTGAAGTCCATAAACCAATACCCCCCCGGAATTCTGGCGTCAGCGAGGAAGATGAAAGGCTGCCCCTTACCGAAGGCGGGGTGCAGATAGAGCCCCTTATTATTCTGTTTTCTCTCAAGAAGCGACCAGGCCTCCTCCATGGTCGGCAGCCGCCAGTCATGAAAGCCCGCCAGCCCCGCATCGTTTACCCCGGCAACATACTCCCTGATATGACGGATAGAGCTTATATCACAACCATAACGCTGCCACATCAGACCAGTTCTAAGATCAATGGCGATATCTTTATCACCACTATCAACGAGATAATTATCAAAGCGGCCGGCTGGATTATATTTTTTATCGAAAAAGTTGTGGCTCCTGGCCAGGGCGGTAATGGCGTCATCGGCAAGCTTTTCCCCCGCCCGCCGCAGGATAATTCGGTTCAGCTCAGGGTAAGTGCCATCATTAAGAGCCAGGGGAGAGCCCATATCTTCAGGCGTCTCTTCCTCTTTGATAATCGTCACCAGAGACTCGTTATGATTCGCCCTCAAAATATTATCACTGAGCCAGTTCTTTAAACCCTCATCAACGGCATAGCATTTATCCAGCCCGGCTTTGCCGCCCTGAGAAGAGACGCAATGTTTAATCAGTTCAGCCGGGGCCTTGATCTCAGCGAGAATTTTGGCGTGCTTAATCCCCCGTTCCATAAGACAGAGCCGGGGCGGCTGCCGCCAGGTATCAATAAAAAAATAATAATAACGCTCCCGGTTATTACGAATCATCCTGGTCTTACTGCCCCAACTCTCAAAAATGGTAAAGGAATTGGCAGGAGTAATCTCCCAGTCAATACTTGCCTGATCATTATTTTCCATACCAAGCTGCGTGAAAATACCCATTTCTCTTCCCCCCCTTCTGCTGAAAATTATTAAGACTATGCCCTGTCAAGACAAGGCACGGCAAGCCATCAACCACCGCGAAAGGCACTAATCCCGCTATTTACCGGCCCATCTTCCGCCAAATAGTGGTAATATATTCTTGTTGCTTATTGGTATTATTATTGTAAGGCCTTTTGCTGGGAAAGTAAACAGCTATAATAATTATTATCAACTATTCAGCGGTACCGCTAAATTTATAATCAGGTAGTTTATTATTACTTTCAGACATCACGCTGAAGTCACAAAATGAGAATCAACAGCCAGCCCTCAGCAACCAACACCCCGGCCAACAAGGCTCAGACAAAAGTTACCGCCCAGACCGGAGAGCAGGCCGCCTTAAACACGGCAGCGGCGAAGCTTACCCCCGGCCAAGTGATAAGCGGCCGGGTAATCTCCCAGACCCCGGACGGCGGAGTAGTGGTGCAAACAGACTCCGGTATATTCAGCGCCCGCACACTGACCCCCTTGGCCATGGGCCAGCTTGTCTTTGAGGTCTTACCAGACGGCCGGAGCTTAACCCCGCTTCCCGCCGACAAAGGTGTTTTATCTCTTCTGCGTCTAATGCTGCCCCTGCTGGCCAAAACCGACAACCCATTGACCACTGCCATTAACCTGCCGGAGAGCGTGAGTTATACCATTGGCCCGACCCCCGAGCCCCTGAAGTTAACTGCCCAGATGGCCGCCATAAATCAGGGTAAGGCGGGATTATCGGAATTCATCAAGACCAGCGCTCCGCTCAAGGATATGCCGCCTGATATCCTGCTGCTTTCCAAAATTTTAGAGGCCCATGGCCGAATTAACAGCGGCTGGGCAGAAGAATCATCTCAGACTCAGCCCCACAAACCAGGTTCCCCTGATATGGCATCTCCTAGTCAGCCCATCAGGCAGCCCCCCAATAATTTTTTACTGTTTCCCGTTTTTTTCCAGGGCAACAATGGCTGGGGTGAATGGTTATTTTCCTTTGAAGGTCAAAGTTCCAAAGGCCAGGATAAAGAAGGTGGTTACGGCCTTTCGTTTTATCTGACCATGAGCCGTCTCGGCGATGTTCATCTTGATCTGCGCAGCGAGGGCCAACACCTGCGGGGGGTTTTCTCGCTCTCCAATGAAGGGGCGGCGGATTTTCTGCGGGCTCACCTGCCAGAACTTCAAGAAGTTCTCACCCCCCTTTTTCAACAGACAAATCTGCAATGCGTGAGTAAAGAGACAAACCTCATGCGCCGTCTAAAAGATGAGCTGATAGACAAAAGCCACCCCGGCAACAGGCCCATGGCCCTGTTAGACCTTAAAGTCTAATTCTTTCGCCGCTTACCACGCAGAGCGGAAACAATCACACTCAACAGGCCGGTGATGGCGGCTGCCTGATAGACCCGGCGCATAGCCTTGATAAAGGCCTCAACATGGGCAGGGGAGTAATCCCGCATATCCAGACCATTGGTTAATTGGCTGAAAACCTGCGAAAAGGCGATACTGGCCATACCGACCCCCATAATCATCCCCAAATTACGGCCGGTGGCCAGCAGGGCCGCCGCCTTGCCGGTATTCTCCTTTTCTATCCACCTTAATACCGAGGCGCTGTTAGGACTTAAAAAAATGGCCTGACCACCGCCGATAAGGGTCAGAGGAAAAATAACCGCTACCCAGTCAGCCGACGGAACAAGGCTTAACAACCAGGCCCCGCAGCTTGCCACCAGCAGGCCAAAGGTACAGAGAACACGGGCCGTAAAGCGCCCGTACAACCAGCCGGCCAGGGGGGCCAGTCCCATGGCGGCCAAGGGAATAGACATCATAATCAAACCGATTTGAATCTTGGGCAGGTTGAGAACCCGATCAAGATAAAAGGGCGTAATAATCAAGACCGCGAAAAGTTGCATAAAGGAGAGCATGGCGCACAGCAGGGCGCTGGACATATAACGCCTGACCAATAGCCCTGGGGTTATAAGCGGCAGCGAACTGCAGGTCTCCAGCCGGATAAAACAAATCAGGGCCAGGAGAACGATGACGATTAAAACCGTTAGCACGGTAAGGGAGCAGACGGATGAGGCCGCGTAGGTGATAGTTAGCGAGGCAGTGGTCAGTAATATTATCCAGGCCAGAGCCGGGGACCAGGAGAGCAACAGCTTCCCGCCACGGGGCCGCCGACGGGGTAAATAACGCCGGGCCGCGAAAAAGAGCAGCAGGCCAATGGGAAAGGTCAGCAGAAACATGGCCCGCCAGGAGGCAAACTGCAAGGCGATACCAGCCACAAGAGGGCCGGTCATCAGCCCCAGAGACACCGAGGTACCGATAAGCCCCAGGGCTCGGCCCAGTTCATGCGGCGGGAAGGTCTCTTTAATGATCGCCGGGCCGGTGGACATCATCATGGCGGCTCCAAGTCCCTGTAACAAACGGGCCATAATCAGAAAATAAAAATCCGGTGACCAGGCGCAGGCCAAAGAGCCCAGGGCAAAAACCGACAGCCCCAGGGGATAGACCATTCGCCGCCCCAGACGGTCGGAGAGATTGCCCCAGATTAACAGGGTTGAGCTTATGACAAGAAGATAGATCAGGGAGACCCATTCCGTATTTTTCAGGGGGCTGCCGAAATCGCTCATGATTGCCGGTAAAGCCAGGTTGACCATGGAACTGTCCATGGTAGCCATAAAGACCCCGCCCGCGACTATGGTAAAAATTTGCCATTTATAAACGCATTTATCAGAGGTTAGCGGCTTTTGATTGACAGATTGAAGCATTCAGGTATAAATGGTATATTATTTTTTAATGGTTATATTATGGAGGTAAAAGCTTACTCTTGAGCAGCGTCTCCTGTTATAAACCAATTTAATGAGGAATATCATGAAATTTATCACTATAATAATCGCGGCACTTATTCTCGGAACCTTCTCTGTTACTCCTCCGGCTCAGGCGACTACCAAAGCACCTGAATTTTCGGTTACAGCCCTAAACGGTTCCGCCAAGACTATTGACATAAAAGACTTCCGGGGTAAGGTGGTGCTGGTGGTTTTCTGGGCTACCTGGTGTCCCCCATGCATGCAGGAGGTTCCCTCTCTAATCAGTCTCCAAAAGGAATTTGCTCCCAAAGGTTTTTCAGTTATCGGGCTGTCGGTGAATCAGGACGGCACCGAAGCCGTCAACCGGGTTATCAGCCAGACCGGTATGAATTATCCCGTGGCCATCGCCACTGACAAAATAACCCGTGATTTTGGCGGTATTATTGGTATTCCCACCGCCTTTATTATAGACCGCAATGGTAATGTGGTAAAACGCTATACCGGCTGGACCAGTCACAAAGTTATCGCCCGTGATCTGAAACAAGTTTTAAAATAATTATATTTTATCTAACTTTGTGGGACAACGGCTGGTTTTTTATTGACATGACTACCTGTTATGTACTAATTTAGTTTCGTTATTTTATTATTTCCTTTTGTAATTGATTATTTTAATAACATGAAATTCATTCTTCCCCTTATTCTTTTCTCCATATTGTTTTCAGGGCTGCCTGCCCTTTCCGCGACGGTAAGCTGTGAGATCCAGGAAGTACGGGGAGATGTTATTATTTTAAAAAATTGCAATGTAAAACGAGCTCAAGGTTTTAGAGCCGGTGACAGAGTCAAGGTAAAACTTCAAAGAACTAAAAGATAGATTGATTAGATTAGTAATTGTCGCCCTTGTAAGAATAATTATTATATAGGTTGTAGGCCTTATTTTTTAATCATTAACTAACTGAAAGGAGAGTAAAATGAACAAGAAAATTTTAGCATTGGTTCTGGCAATGGCATTCACCGCTACCTCCGCGGTTGTTGCTTATTCCTTCACCTGCGAGGTTTCCGCCGTTAACGGTTCCTCTGTAACCTTGAAATGCAGCGAGCATAATGCCAAGAAGCTGGAAGTAGGCAAAAAAGTAAAAGTAAGCCCCAAAAGAATGAGAAGGGCTGTTGAAGGCTGCTAATTAGCCGAAGCCAAGCGTTTTACCGCTTAAAAAAGCTGTTCAATCATTGTGATTGAGCAGCTTTTTTTGTTCATACCCCAAAGCTGAGGGTTGAAATTACAAAGTACAGGTATTTATAAAATGAAAATTGACCTGCCTGATAAAGAGGCAAAGATCTTACGCCGTATCCGCCGCAATTATAAAGTTGACTTTGCCCCTCTGAAAATCAGGGACATAAATCTGCAGTTATTACAGGTTCAGGATCTGGAAGATATTCTCCAGGGCCGTGACCCCTTCGCCAATATAGCTGAGTTCCCCTTCTGGATTAAACTCTGGGAGGCGGCCATAATTCTGGCCGAAGTCGCCGTATCCCTTAATCCGGCCCAGGCCGGGCCCAGGCTGCTGGAGTTAGGAGCCGGGCTTGGTGCCCCCGGTCTGGCGGCCGCGGCCCAGGGATTTGAGGTTACCTTGAGCGATTACGAAACTATAATTATGGATTTTCAGAGGGTAAGCGCCGCCGCCAGCCATGTGAAACCAGCCTTTGCCTCCTTGGACTGGACTAAACCAGCCAATATGGAGCCTTTTGATACCATAATCGGGGCGGAAATTCTTTTCCGGGAAGATCTCCTTGAGCCCCTGCTCAAGACCTTTAAAAAATTATTAAAACCTGACGGCTCAATTTATCTAGCCCATGACCTGCGGCGCCAGACCCTTTATAAATTCTTAGCCAAGGCCGGGGATGACTATAAAATAATGACCAAAAAGATTGATCTGAACTCGGAGGAGGGCAAGACTACGGTCATGCTGAACTGTCTGCGGCTCAAATAACCGGGAACTCCACCCCCCCAGCGGTTAAAACCTTAACCACTTTTGGGATACGGGGTAAGGCCCCGCCGTAGGGGCGTATTGTCATACGCCCTGAACATAGACACATGGAATTGGGGAAGAACATTATGCCGGTTTATGAATATGAACATGAGGGAGAGGGCTGCGCTCTGGGCAGGACTTTTGAACTGACTCAGTCCATGTACAGCGCCAAGTTCAGTAAATGCCCGCAATGCGGCGCTCCGGTCAAACGTCTTATCTCACTCGTGGGTATCAGTACCCCCAAGGGGAACAGCGCCCTGAAGAATATGGGATTCACCAAGCTGGTACGGCGCGATAAAGGTATCTATGAAAATGTTACCGCCACCGGTAACGAGGCAAAAATATGGGATGCCAGCAAGCCGGAAACCATGCCTGATTTAAGGAAAAAAATTCGTGATTGACTGGAATCAAAAGTGGCAGGAGGTTAGGCGCCGCAAGACCGGGCCGCGCAAAACATCCGAGGACTGGAATAAACGGGCGAAGGGTTTTGCCAGACGTCATAAAGATTCGGTGTATGTCAAAGAATTTCTTAAGAGGCTGCCCCTCTCCTCCGGAATGAGCGTCCTTGATATGGGTTGCGGGCCCGGCACACTCACCATTCCTGTCGCCCGCAGGGTCAAGGAGATAACGGCAGTTGACTTTTCATCTGAAATGCTGACTATTCTTGCTGACAGAGCCACCCAGGAGGGTCTTGATAATATAACCACCTGCCAAGGAGCCTGGGAGGATGACTGGCAGGCCATGGGATTAGGGCAATATGATCTGATAATAGCCTCCCGCTCCCTGGCCGTTGACGACTTAAACGATGCCCTTGACAAGCTGCGGCGGGCGGCCTGCGGCTGGGTGTTTATCGGCGACCGGGTGGGCAGCGGCCCATTTGATCCCGCCATGTTTACTGCCATTGGCCGCCCCTTCCATCCGGGGCCGGATTATATCTATACCATAAATATTCTTTATCAAATGGGTATTCACGCCCGGCTTGATTTTATTGACCTGCCGCCCGGCCACAGTTATAAAACGAGGGAGGAGGCAATTAACTCCTGGGCCTGGATGTTCCACGACTTAACGGCAGAAGAAAATGACAAGTTTAAATGCCATCTCACTGAACGTCTCGGCAGGAATGAGGCTGGGCTCTGGTATTTGCGGGACGAGATCTGCCCCTCGTGGGCGATAATTTCCTGGCAGGAAAGTAAGCGCTCCATGAACACCCTGCTGCACGCGCTTGAGTCCCCCAATATACAGGAAATATAAATTGGGGAACTCAATCACACACATCAGAGCGTCCCTGAAACGCTTACACCTCGGAGGATTATCTCCTTCCGGAGTGCGGTTTGTTGATATCGTTTACGCAGGAAAAGACGTAATCACAATTAAAAACTAAATTATGCGAATCGTCATTATAGGGGCCGGAGCCGTTGGTTATCACCTGAGCGCTAAATTTTCAGATGAAGGGCACGACGTTGTCCTCGTTGACCGGGAGGCCGCTAAATTAAACCGTCTGGAACGGGAACTTAATGTCCTCCCCGTCTGTGGCAGCGGGGCCTCTATCAAGGTGCTGGAGGAGGCGGGTATTGAACGTGCCGATCTTCTCGTGGCAGTCACCAATAGTGATGAGGTCAATCTGGTGGCCTGTATTATCTCCCGAAATTATAAGATCAGAACCCGTATTGCCAGGGTTCGTAATGAAGACTTTTATTCCCAGAACACCGCCCTGAATGAAAAGGCCCTGGGGATTGATCTCCTCATCAGCCCTGACCGGGCCATTGGTGATGAAATTCTGCGTCTTTCCACCCTCTCCGGGGCCTTTGAATCAGCGGAATTCGCCCACGGTCAGGTCATCCTCCTCGGCTACACGGTGACGGCTGGAAACTCCAATATCGGCAAATCGCTTCTGGAACTGCAAGGCATAATGGGGGTTATTGTGGCCATTATCCGCCAAGAAAAAACCATAATTCCCAGGGGCGGAGATATCATTCAGGCCGAGGATCGAATTTACATGGTGGCCCGCAAGAGCGATATGTCGTCCACCAGCGGTCTGGTGCATCTCATGAGCCATGAGCCAAAGCAGGTATTCATCATTGGCGGCGGCGCCATTGGTTTCATGGTAGCCCGACAGATGGAGCAGAAAAAGGTAAATGTCCGGCTAATTGAACAGGATGCCGGGCGCTGCGATTTTCTGGCCGAAAATCTTAACACTACCACTGTCCTCAATATTGACGGCTTAGACGCCCACAGCCTTCTCGATGAGGGGCTGGATCGGGCCGATCTCGTCATTGCCGTCACCGACAGCGATGAAACCAATCTCCTCGCCAGCCTGCTGGCCAAGCATCATGGGGCCGGTAAATGTATAACCCGCATCTCCCGCCCTGATTTTATCCCCCTGCTCGCCAAACTGGGTATTGATGTGGCCCTGAGCCCGCGGCAGGTGGCGGCCAATATGATTTTACGCTTTGTACGCACCGGCGGAACCATTGTCTCCGCCGCCTCGCTGCTCGGCAGTGACGC
>CAZZJP010000046.1:0-11541 GCA_964654555.1 uncultured Desulfobulbia bacterium | reverse complement strand
GCATGGAAGAGAGTACAAGAAAGCAGATTTTCACCCCCTTCTTCACCACGAGGGAAGCCGGAACCGGACTGGGACTGGCCATCGTCCAGCAGATTATTGAGGGCCATGGCGGCCGGATAACGGTGAGCGCCAAACCGGGCCAAGGATCAACCTTCAGCATCGAAATGCCTCTACCCTCTTGAATGTGACATATTCCGCATTGGCTTAAAATTTAAAAGTAACAATACGCCCCTGCGAGTGCCAAGGCCGCGCGTCCGCGGGCCCAGCCCTACCGCCAGCCAATGATCGTTAGCAGTAAATAAGCCGCTAACCATATCAGGGCCAAAATAGCTGCCAGGCGCCGGTAACGAGCCCCTGGGCGTAGCAAAAGAAGTAAAACCATCAACAGCGCCGGCCAGATTACCCCCGCCGGCAGGGGCGGTATATGGCGCAGCATCTCCTGCAGACCGACAAAGAACCAGGGGCCGGTGATATGAAACACCCCGAGTCTGGCCGCGTCCATTGGCGCGGGGATAAGCGCCGCCCAGACGGCAAGCCCAAGAATAAGCCAGGGGAACTGACGCCAGCCCACCACATAACGCCTGATATGGGACCAGGTAAGAATGACGAAAACCAGGCCCAGACCGATGAGATGATCGGCATAAACTCTCCGCATACCATCGGCGGAGATATCAAAGAGAAAGGCGTTAAGAGTATGCCCCAGAACAGGGATTGATAAAATAATATTTTCAGCGATATGCCCGGCCGAAGAGCCGGTGGCATCGGCCCGCAGAATATAACCGCTGAACAGCAGCAGAACAACCACCAGCATGGCAAACACCATGCGGGACCAGCTCAGCAGGGAAATCGAAGGCGGATTCTTCAAATACATTGCCAGAAAATGAAAGACCAGTAACAGAAAAAAAATCTGGCTGGAATAAAAATGCAGGGAACGCCAGAACGTGCCAAAGGGCACCAGGGTATCTATCACCGAGACCGAATAATAGGGATGAGACGGATCGTACTGCAGGGCCAGCACCATACCGGAGAACAGCGAGACATAGAGGGCCGCTATGCTCCTGGCCCCCCATTTTATATCTAATAATTCCCGCATAAGCCCTAAATAATCACCATATAGCCTGGTTTATTAGCAGTTTTGCTGACCTTGTAACGGGGCAGATTACGCCTGGCCGGACCGGCCAGTCTTTTACCAGCCTTAGAAAAGATACTGTGATGACAGGGACAAATTAATTCTTTCTTAGTCTCGTTATAGGCCAGCTTGCAGCCAAGATGGGTACAGGTGCGGGACACGGCCCAGACCTTTTTAGCATTGGCAAAAACAACAAAATCAGCACCGATATAAAATCCACCCGGCGGAATATCCATTTCCACCCGAACCTTGCGCGGTTTTCTGGGAATGGCGAAATTCACAAAACGCAAAAGGGGGTAAAAAAGCCCGAGAAGGGCAAGATACCATACCCCCTTGCCACCGCCACTCAGCAACCGCCGCCGATTCAGATCTGGATCTGGGCTTTTATGTTTAATATTCTTATCCATTTTCCCCATCCACTGCGGCAAAGGCGCCATAGGCTGCCAGGGTCTGAGCCGAGCTGGGTATGGGCAGGGGAACACCATTTTTAATAAAGCGGACAAAATTAACCCGCCCGCCCCGCACCCCGGAGAGTGGATCAGGAATACTTCTAACCATAAGGGGACTGTCCGCCACTCCGTGACCATAGGCGGCGGTCAGAAATGGCGACTGGCAGCCAAAGCCGTGGGCCATATAAAGGCAATCCGACCGAATGCCGGGGGTAACCTTTATCCGCACCGGCCGCATACTGCGCAGACCATCCTGGTTCTCCAGGAACAACTCCTGGCCCTGAACAATGCCGAGCCGCCGGGCCAAACGGTCGTTAAGCCATAATTCATTTTCTTCCAGTTCATGCCGCAGCCAGCGATTATTTACCAGGCCCCTGGAATCGACCGGCGAGCGGCCGGAGAGCAAGCGGGCGAAACCCTTAGGGGGCGGAGAAACCGCGCTAAATTCCAGCAGTTGCTCAACAGTTCCATGTGGCAGTTCATCCTTCAATCTAATCCTGACCGCGGAAGCCGCAGAGGCTGGTAATGGAGCGGCCGCAATGAGAGGAACCGCGAAGCCCCGTTCCTGCAGTTTATCCCAGCTTAACCCCATCTGCCGCAGATCATCAGTCAGACGTTCCTTGACCGAATCAAAGCCAAAACGCTGTCCCCGCCCCAGACGGGAGGACATCTGTTTAACAATCCAATATGGCTCCCGGGCCTCAAAGCGTGGCTGCAGCACTGCCTGGCGCAGGGCCGCGCGCCGTCTGCCGGGGCTGACAATAACCTCTGAACGTTCTAAAAAACCGGCCTCGGGCAGAATAATATCGGCGTAAAGAGCTGCCTCACCGGGATAGATATCACAGCAGAAAACAAAATCAGCCTGCCGCAGAGCATTAATGGTATGATAGGTATTAGTGTGGGCCTGCAGAGGATTCTGGCCCCAAATGCCGAGACAACCAATCCTGCCCTGCTGGAGCCGGCTGATAATCGTACTGTACAGACGAGCCGCCTCCGGCACCCTGGGCGGCCGGAGATCATTTACGACCTTAGACTCCGCCCCCAGTACGACATTAAGAATGGCCTTCAGACGCAACCGCTGGACATCATTGCCATACCAGGAATTATGACGGCCGGGGTAGACAAACACCGCCGGAGCGGCGCTGCTCATAAGCTCAGCGCTGGCCCTGATATCCGCCGTCTTCAGGTCACAGGCCGCGCTTAATTCTTCAAGATCATAGTTTGCCAGTCTTGCCCGCAGACCCTCAAGATCAAATGATGACTCCAGCTCCCGGTTATAGAGATCATTTTCAATAATATATTTAAGCCAGGCCAGGAGCAGAGCATTATCACTGCCGGGACGCAGCATCAGATGATAACGGGCCTTAGAGGCAACGGTGGAGAAACGGGGATCAGCAACAATAAGATCCGCTCCCCGGGCCATGGCCCGGCTGAACTGCTGCATCACCGGCACCTCGACATTCTCCCCAAGATGTGAGCCCAGGAATATCAGACAAGAGGCCTGTTCAAAACTCATCTCCAGACGACCGCCACGGCCAAAGCTGAGATCAGAGGCCAGATTCTGGTTGGCCTGGCAATACTCCCAGGAGGCATCGTTTATCTGCTGACAGCCAAAATCAGTAAATAATTCCTTAATGAATGAAGCTGAAGAACCGCCGGCGAGAAGGGCCAGACGCTCAGCACCGCCAGCCCGCAGTTCCTGATTTATCTTGCCGCTGATAGTGTCAATGGCCTCCCCCCAGCTTATCCGCCGCCAGCGTCCCTCGCCCCGCTCACCCACCCGCCGCAGGGGGTATCGCAGAAGATCAGGATCATGAACCAGAGCTGGAGCGGCCAGCCCCCGGGCACAGAGTCTGCCGCTCGTGGTAAGATCAGCGGCGTTTCCTTCCACCCGCAGCAAACGCCCGGCCTCAATAACAACATCTATGAGACAGTCGGCCCGGCACATACCACAAACAGAATGCCTCCTCACCAAGCGTCCAGCTCCGGCGCTACTCAATGCCGACAGGGCCTTAAATGGTGTGGAATCGGCCATTGCCGCCGTCGGCCAGAGGGCGGCGGCAGTCAGACCAAGTTTTAAAAATCTGCGGCGATTTAAAACCATAATTTAGCGTAAAAATTTTTTCCGCAATCGTTCACAGACATGATCCGGCACCAGACCGCTGATATCTCCGCCATACCGGGCCGCGTCCTTTATAATGCTGGAACTGATATATATCCAGCGAAAGGCGGTCATCAGGAATACCGTTTCCACCTCTCTTTCCAGACGGCGGTTCATCAGGGCCATCTGAAATTCATAATCAAAATCAGATACCGCCCGCAGACCTCTGACAATGGCCTTGGCCCCTTTCCGATAGGCAAAATCCACCAGCAGGCCCTCTACGGCCTCAATCTTAATCCGGCCGCCTTCTTCAGAAGTAAAGGAATCTCTAATCATCTGTAGGCGTTCCTCCAGAGTGAAGAGCGGCGTCTTGGCGGGATTACGGGCCACGGCAACAATTATCCGGTCGAATATTTCCAGAGCCCGGCGGATAATATCGAGATGCCCCATGGTAATGGGGTCAAAGGTTCCGGGATACACCGCCACGGTATCCGCGGTTTCCTCGGCAATGAATGGTTCATAAGTCATAATCTTTTCACGTAACTATTCAGTATAGTGCCTAAAAGTAACAATAACCCCAGAGCGTACCTTTTCACAACAATTTACGAATTATAGATACGTAAGCAGAAACAGACATACAGAGGCATATATGATTCACCTTAAATATGCCCCAGGCTGCCCGCATAGGGGCCATGCCATACGCCCAATTACCACCATTACGCCCGCCTCTCAGACCTGCCGATAAAACCAAAAACCGGTATCCCCGTAACGACGCTGGTCAAAGAGGCGCAGTCCAGGCACCTCCTCAGGCAGATCTTCCTCCTGGGATTCTTCACAAACCACGAGACCAGCCGGGGCGATTAAACCGGCCGCCGACAATTCTGGCAGCCAGCGATGGCATATTTGCTGTCGGTAAGGGGGGTCCATAAGCAACAGATTAAAGGGACCGCCAAGCTCGGATGATGGCAAAAAAAAACGGCCCTTCAGAAGATCACGCCGTAAGACCCGCGTCCTCTCTGAAAAACCGCATTGGGCGATATTTTTCTTGATCAGACCCAGAGCCAGGGAACTGCCATCGACAAACACAGCCCATTGCGCCCCCCGGCTCAAAGCCTCCAGCCCCAGAGCCCCGGTTCCGGCAAAGAGGTCAAGAACCAAGGCCCCGCGCAGGATCTCCGGCCTTAGAATATTAAAGAGGGCCTCCCGGGCCCGGTCGCTGGTGGGCCGCAGTTTCAGGCCCCCTTTACGTCCCGGCCCCCAAAGCCTCGTCCCCCTGTTGCTCCCAGCTATAATCCGCACCTTACAGGTAATCGGCAGCCACAACCTCGGCAATCTGTACCGCGTTCAGGGCCGCGCCTTTAAGAATATTATCGGCCACTACCCACATATTAATGCCGTTGGCAATGGAATTGTCCTCTCTGATCCGGCCCACCATGGTCTCGAATTCACCGGCACAGTCCACGGCAAGGGGGTAGACCATATTTTCAGGCTCATCCACCAGCATGGCACCAGGAGCCTGACGAATAAGCTCTTTAACCTCGGCGGCACTTATCTTCTCTCTCGTCTCGATATTAATCGATTCCGAATGACCATACACCACCGGCACCCGCACAGCCGTGGGACTGACGGCAATATTATCATCCTCAAATATCTTATGGGTCTCGTTGACCATCTTCATTTCTTCTTTGGTATAACCATTCTTTAGAAAGGAATCAATATGAGGCAGACAATTAAAGGCAATCTGATGGGGATAAACGCTATGGGTCATTTCCTTGCCGGCGGCCCAGTCCCGCACCTGACTCTCCAGCTCGGCAATGGCCAGAGCCCCGGAGCCGGAAACCGCCTGATAGGTTGAAACGACGATACGCTTAATCCCGACCTTGTCATAAATGGGTTTCAAGGCCACCATCATCTGAATTGTCGAGCAATTAGGATTGGCGATAATTCCCCGTTTTTTATACTGGGCTATGGCATGCGAATTAACCTCCGGCACCACGAGAGGAATCTCCGGATCCATGCGGAAGGCGCTGGAGTTATCCACCACCACCGCCCCGGCTGCCGCCGCCGCCGGGGCGAACTCCAGGGAGCGGGAGGCACCGGCCGAAAACAGGGCGATATCAATTCCGGCAAAGGAATCGGACGTCATCTCCCGCACGGTATATTCCCGGCCCATAAAGGATAATTTCCTGCCAGCCGACCGGGAAGAGGCCAACAGCCGCAATTCAGCAACAGGAAAATTACGACGGGCCAGAGTCTGAAGCATAGCACCTCCAACCGCTCCGGTAGCTCCGGCCACTGCCACATTAATCTTTTTATTTTTACTTACAGTCATGTTTTTAGCTCAACCTTAATTGTAATAACCGCAAAGCGGAATGCGGGGGGAAATTTTATTTGTCTAACCAGTCAAACGACATACCCCCTGGCATAAAAGAACCTTAACTCCTTATAAAAGCAACGCCCTGCCCTTTAAAGATCACCAAGTAAATGTACAACGTATTGAATTTGTTACTTTCAAAATAGAGGTCGGATTCGCCCCGGTTGTTGGACTGAATAGTTACAAATTATGTAATAAAAGCAAAAGGCAGAAAATGATCCTCAATTCCAAAACATAACTGTTCAGGAAAAAACGCGTACTCCAACCCTGCCTCCGGATGATTCATTTTTAACTTCGAAGCACAGAGTATATGAAAAGACAAAAATATGGGGCAAGGAAGAGATATTGCTGAATAGTCACAACATTCCAAACCCCTGGAAAGGACACAAACTTAATCTAAAAAACGGAATTATATTCTACAGCGTTATCCTGAATTATCAAGAAAAAGGTTACCCACTATTTGAAAATCCCCTGTAGCGCCCCACGATCCATAAAACATTACTTGAAAAATCCGAACTTCCTCCCAAACCATAGCCACTTAATTTAATTAAAGAAGTAAAACCATATACCGTCCGAGGCCCGCAAATAAATGCCTTCAATAAAAGCCATGTACAGCCTTCCTCTCGTCGAGAGACTTTCGGCAAAAGTTATGAAAAACTTAAAATAGGCGTTTTGCCACCACTTTTGGAGAAGTTACGGAAAGCAGAATTTTGAATAATTCTGCCTGATTGACGCGAATTGCAAGTCAATTTGATGAATATTTTTTACCCTCTATCCTCTGAATCAGGCCTTCGCTACCTGATTACGACCATGCTCCTTAGCCTTATAAAGAGCGTTATCGGCAGCTTTTAAGACCTTATCCGGATGTTCACTATGGTCTGGGTAGCAGGCGGCGCCCATGGAGATGGTGACATGAAATTTATGCTCGTTATATTCCAATCTTAATTCCTCATCGACCATCTTTCTTATTAACTCGGCGCGCTGAATTACTAACTCCAGGTGGGCGCTGGGCATAATAATTACAAACTCTTCACCACCGTAACGGCAGACAATATCCTCTTTCCTGACATTGTCCCGCATGAGACGGGACAATTCCACCAGCACCAAATCACCAGCCTCGTGACCATAGGTATCATTAAACTTCTTAAAGAAGTCCACATCTAACATAATGACTCCCACCTTGGTCTCATGACGTTTGGCCAGCTGAAATTCCCGATTCATGGTCTCTTCCATATAACGCCGGTTAAAGAGACCCGTCAGGCCATCACGCACAGATAAATTCTGCAGCCTGGTCATGAGCCGTAAATTGGCCATGGCCATGGATAATTGATCAGTCACAGTGAGCGCCAGACGATGAAGATGATTCAGGTGACGGCTCTTCTCATCGGCGGTTGAATGCTTGACTTCCCCGGCACATTGCAGGTATATCAAGCCAAGCACCTGAGTCTGGCTGTAGAGAGGCAGACAAAGGGATAAATGTTTCTCCGCAGGCCGGATATGTTCACAGAGGGGCTGCATGCCGGGGCGCTCGGATAAATGGATCTTATTATCCTTGAAGGCCAGGCATTGAGATATAGCAAAATCATCCGTTCCCTGCTCATAACCGCCCCAGGATATCACCGGGCTCAAGGTCTCCCCATTGCTGTCAGCTATGGCCAGCATCCCCCTGCATTGCGGGAAGAGCCTGACCATGGCATCAGCCACCACCGACGGGGTATCGGCCAACTCGTTACAGGCCTGGAGCTGTTCAGCCAAGACATTAAGGTAGGTAATTTCCTCGTTATGACGCCCCAGACGATCCACCATTAAAGTCAGATCCCCATTGGCCATGTTTAACTTCCTGGTACGCTCCATAACCTTATGATCCAGTTCCTCAATATTCTCCCGCAGCCTCTCCACCATGCGGTTAAAGGCCCGTCCCAGAATGCTTATTTCATCATTGCCCCTTTCATCACAACGAGCCAGCAGATCACCGTCTTCAACCCGGCCGGCAGTTATGGACAAACTGCGAATGGGCATTAAAAGCCGGCCCATAAGCAAAGCGACAATGAAAATGGACATCAATACCACCACGGCGCCGATAATCAAAATCTTGTTCCGCAACATATAGGAACTAGCATTCAACTCATCGGTATAGACCGAGGCGACAATATACCAGTTAAAGCCCTTGACATGCTGCACCCAATCAATTTTATTGTATATATAGTGTTTAGGATCAGAAGGTTTATTCCATTTATAAACCAGTTTCTGGCTCTTGGTGCGAGAGGCGGCGATGAGATCATCCACCAGTTTATGCTTGGTGACAGGGTTAATCAGGTTGGAGATATCGGTGTTTTCCAGCTTCTGGTCGGGATGAATGATGACATTATTCCAGGCGTCAAATATATAGATATAACCGGTTTTACCAACAACAATGGGTTTTAGAATACGCCTTAATTCCCCGATCATCTTTTCTTTACGCACCAGAATCTCGGCCTGCAGGTCATCAATAAACACCCCGGTACCGATAATCCACTCCCATTGCGGAAAAACCCTGGCGTATGATAATTTTTCAGCCGGCAGATCAGAGCCAGGCCGCTGCCACCAGTAGGAGTGATAGCCCTCACCTTTATCCAGGGCCTTTTGAATCAGAGGGGTAAGGATATAATTACCAAAGACATCCCTGACCTCGGAAAAATCGGTCTTATTCATCTTGGGGTCGGGATGGGATAGAAAATAACCGTTATAATCCGCTACCCAGACAAAATTTTCCTTCTTGGTACCATACTTAAACTGCCGCAGCTCGGCAAGGGCAGAGGCCTGGGCTTCTTTCTTGCTGATCAAACCCTTATTAACCTGAGCCGCCTTATTTTTCAGATAGGTTTCTACAAAGAGGGTAATATTCTTCATCTCCCGGCGATGGGCGGACATGACCGATTTTTTATAGGCCTCGGTGGCATAATAATTGGCCTCAATAAGGCTGTGAATATCATTCAAATTGGTCATTACTGATTTTTCTTCTAAGGAATAGACCAGATTCTTGAGGTAGGGTACGGCAAAGAAATAGATGGCCATGGTAAAGACCAGCATGGTAAGAACAATGGGAGCCAGAAAACGGCGAAACAGCGGTGAGCTTAATATACTGCCCTGTTTTATGTGGGTAGTCTTAGTCATGAAAAAATTGTACCGCAACCAACACCGGGATACAAAAGGTTTTTGAGTTATATGCCAAAATGATTTATAATTTTAAGTAGATGGTAACTGTTCAGCTGCCCCCAATCCGGAGTCTCACAAGCTCGCTTACCTGTGGTTATTGTTGCTTCTATGCATCACGCTGAATAATTACAGTAGATGATACAATAAAAATTCATCAAGGTGAATGCCTAAAATGAAAATTTACCTGTAAAATGAGGTTATTCCCCCTTTGGCCGGCGGCTTAAATGATCGTCCCCCCGCCTCTATCGCCGGCTATCACCAATATTAATCATACGAAGTCTCTCACGTCATGAAATATATCTATATTATCAATGATTTTGCCCATGATCTATTTACCGGCCTGTGGCTCAGCTCTCTTGCCGCCATCTATCTCATCAGGCTGAAAGCGGGAGGAATCAATGGTACCGAATGGCAGTTGGTCAGTGAGCTGTCAGGCGATTTTTTATGGATGCAGAATATCGCCCTCGGCCTGATTATTCTCACCGGACTGGGGCGTTATCTGCACCAAAAAAAGAGAAGTAGCGATAATCACGTCAGTCATCATCAGGCCCGTCGCCGGGTACTGATTATCAAGCATATAGTATTGGGGATTTTATTCGCCTCAGGCACCGCCCTGGGGCTTATCTGGCGGCTTCATTAGGCGGGAGGCATAACTAAACGGAGTTAATAACCTTTAGCTGAACATCGTTTCGGGGAGTAAGGCCGGACTGGAGCCGATCCAGGGCCGCGCGCATGGATTCAGGCATGGCGTTAGTCATATCGCCCATTTTGCGGCGTAGAAAGGAGTTGTTCATTATTCTCATGATGGCGGTGAGCATATAGCGGCGTTTAAAATCGCTCATCGTCATAATTTCCGTGAATTTAGCCATATAAAATTCACGATAAGCCTGAATAATGATTTCGTCCACCTCTATTAGAGTCATGTTTTGCGGCTTTAACACTGGATCGACCAGATTATAGCGTCGATAATCATGACTGCTGATAAAGGGCTTGAGCTCGGAATACATATCAGCGTAAGGCCAGGGGGAGATGGTTAAAAAATGAGCAAAATCAGGATTCAACTTCTTGGTATAACGGATTATTTCCTGGATTGATTCTTTGGTGTCGGCGGGCAGGCCGATAATAACTGAGGTCTCGGTGATAATATCATGCCAGCGGCAGAGTTCCATGGCCTTTTCGGCCTGGGAGCAGGACTGCTCCTTGGCAAAAAGATCGAGCCGCTCCTGACTCGCCGCCTCAGAACCGATATAGATATGGATAAAACCAGCCCGTCGATATTTATCAAGAATATCAGAATCGCGGATAATATCCGCGGCCCTGGTTTCCATGAGTAGATAGACCGGCAGGTTAGCTTCTATCAGAAGATCAAGAAGGCGCTCCCAGCGTTGACGTTCCGGGGTGGGATAATCATCGGTGAACAGGATGACGTTGACCTGAAATTCCTCATGGAGACGGCGTATCTCCCCCATCAGATCCTCAGGGCTTCGCGCCCGCCACTGCCCCCAGAATTTGTGTTGAGAACAGAAGCGGCAACTGTATGTGCAGCCCCGGGAAAAGGCCACCGCCCCCAGCCGGGAGCCGGGGATAATAAAATAGGTATAATCCTGCCAATCTAACAGATCCCAGGCCATGGGCATATTATCAAGGGTGGTGAGCGGGGGACGGGGCGGGGTCAATTTAACCTTACCCTCACCATCTCTTAAGGCCAGACCGGCAACCGCGTTCTGCTCACCACCCTGCAAGGAGAGCAGCAACTCCACCAGAGTTTTTTCACCCTCGCCAATAACCACATAATCAACAAAATCATGGGCCATAATTTCATCATACATGAAACTGGCGTGAATACCGCCGGCAATAGTGACCACCGCCGAACAGAGTCGCCGGGCAGTCCGCAACACCTCCAAGGCATCAGGGGTAGTACTGGTAATCATGGAAACAGCCACCACATCCGGCTGCAAGTCCAGGATATACCGTTCCACCTCCGCCATCCCCACGCCCTTGGTCATGGCGTCATAGATATAGCAGTCAAAACCAGCCGCCCGGCAGGCCCCGGCCAGGGTAACCATATATAGTGGCACCCATTTACCGGCCACCTCCACGACTCCGGCATGATAAGGGACTGTTATAAAGAGGATTTTCAAGATAAGAGCTCCCGCAGTATGTGGCTGGACGGCTTAATCGCCTTCCGGAGAAATGCTGCTGACATTCGGTGTTCGCGGCGCTATAATGTTCAAATTAAGTAACTATTCAGCGTGATGTCTAAAAGTAACAATAACCACCGGAGTGTAACTGT
>CAZZJP010000045.1:0-11570 GCA_964654555.1 uncultured Desulfobulbia bacterium | reverse complement strand
TCCTTTGGCCCTAACCCTTTTTATCTCCTGCCTGTTGCTATCGTCAACTGTTGCCGCCGCCCACCCGCGAATATTCAACTACAAAGAAGTTCCGGAACACGACATGCAGTACCTGCCCCAATGGCTAAGTGTCCTTGAACGGCACATCACCGAGGACGTACCGGATGGAAACTGCACAGAGAGCTTTTTTAACCGTTGTCATCTCAATGAATGGTTCGCTTTTTTAGCCAAGATAAAAAACGAACCCCAAGCGCAGCAGCTTGATGCCGTCAACCGCTACGCCAATCAGAAAAATTATGTCCTTGATATTGATAATTACGGAGTGGAAGACTATTGGGCTATCCCCAAACAGTTTCTGGCCAAAGGCGGTGATTGCGAGGATTACGCGATCACCAAGTTTTTTTCCCTGCGCTGGCTGGGCTACGGGCCGGGCAAAATCCGCCTCCTTATTCTCCAGGATACCAACCTGCGGGTGCAACACGCGGTACTCTTGTTTCTTACCAAAAATGATGTCCTGGTTTTAGATAATCAGAGCCAGGAGATAATATCTCAAAAGCAGATACATCATTATGTACCGCTTTATTCTCTCAATGAAAAAGAATGGTGGCTGCATGTCCCGCCCCTGAAATAGCAGTTCAGTATTATGGATTGGCTTAAACAAAATATTCAAATAAAAATGGTGCCCCATGGTCAATAATGAGCGGAATGGAAAACGTATTTTTATCGGTGCCGTTATTCTGTTGCTGCTCTTTGTAACGACAGGAATCTGGTCAATCCAGGCCTTGGTTCGTTACGAGCGCCAGCGTGATCTCAACACCTGGCAGATCACCCTGAACGTTATGGCGGACAGCCGGGCGGCCCAACTCCGGCAATGGGCCGCCGCCCAGTTCGCGAAGCTCAATGAACTGGCAGCAAACGGCTCTTTACAGCTCTATACCCAGGAGCTTCTGCGACGCCCGGCACCCCCTGGAGAAACGGAACCAGCCCAACTCTCCTATCTGCGCAATCTAGTCCGGGTCACAGCCCAGCGGGACGGCTTTGCGGATAACTCACAGACTGGCCCGCTGGTACCGGCCAATATCGCCTTTGAAGCCAACGCCGGTCTGGCCATAGTCGGCCCCGGATCAGCCGTCATTACCGCCACCAGGGGAATGCCGGCCTTAAATAAGGGCCTGCACAAGGCCGTCGCCAGGGTGCTTAAAACCGGCCAGCCAGATCTGTACGGGATATTTAAAAGCGCGGGAGGCCATATGCTGGTGGGTTTTTTAACCCCGGTTTTTGCCTTACAGATGCCCAGCGGGGGGAAACAGGTAATCGCCGTGCTCGTGGGGCTGAAAAATGCCGATGAGTCGCTCTTTCCGCTGCTGGCCTCAGGCTCAGCCGTAACTCATTCAGACGAGGCCCTGCTGGTGCGGCGTAAGGGAGATCTTGTCACCTATGTTTCACCGCTGGCAGACGGAACCCCGCCGCTTGCACGCCGTTTATCGGCAAAGGCCAAGGATCTAACGGCCGCCTATATGCTTGCCCATCCCGGCGCATTCGTGCAAATGCGTGATTACTCCGGGATCGAAGTTCTGGCCACCAGCCGTGTCCTTACCGGCCTGCCCTGGATTCTGATTCAGAAGATTAACGCCGACGAGGCACTTAAAGAATCACGCAGCCACCAGCGTTTTCTGCAGCTAACCTTGCTGCTGGCCCTCTTTCTAATCGCGGCCCTGCTGCTGGCCGCCTGGTTTTACGGCAGCAACGAGCGGGAACGCCGGGTGTCCGGCAGGCTGACCACCCAGACTCATCTGCTTAACGCCATCAATAACAACATTAATGACTATATATTCCTGATCGGTTTTGACGGCCTGCTGCTGTTCGCCAACCGGACGCTGTCCCGCTCTCTTGAGGTTCCGGCCGAGGATCTGTACGGTAAAGGCCTGAACAATGTCTTTGGCCCGGCGGCGGCAAAACGCTTTCAGCCTCTCCTGCAGGAGGCGCGAAAAGAGGGAACAACCGTTGTTCAGGAAATAGACCTTGAACTGCACGGCCGACAGCTGCGCTTTCACGCGGCCTGCGTCCCCCTCGCCTATAACCATACATCCGCCAATGATGCCGTTCTGATAAGTCTGCACGATATCACCCTGCTCCGTGACCTGCAAATGAAAAAGGCGCATCTCATGGAACAGATTATCAAGGCCCTTATGCGGGCCATTGACATCCATGACCCGTATTCAGCCAACCATTCCGCCAACACGGCAAAAGTCGCCCTGGCAATCGCCCGCGGCATGGAACTCGCGGCCGCCGACCGGAATGTGGTTGAGACAGCCGCCAATCTCTGCAATATCGGCAAGCTCTTTATCCCCAAAGAGCTTCTTGCCAAGACCGGGCCGCTCAACAGCAAAGAGAAAGCCATACTGCGGCGGGAGACGGAATTTGCCGGAAAGATCCTCGCCGATATTGAATTTGAGGGGCCGGTGCTAACGGCCATTATCCAGAAAAACGAACTTTTAGACGGCAGCGGCCATCCCGCCGGACTTAAGGGCGAGGCTATAATCATACCTGCCCGAATTCTAACGTCAGCAAATGCCTTTGTCGCCATGATCAGCCCCCGCGCCTACCGGGAAAAAATGACAGTAGAGGAAGCCTTGAATAAATTGCTCAAAGAAGCCGATATGCGCTACGACCGCCGGGTCATAGCCGCTCTCTTTAACGCGGCTGAAAACGAGATCGACTGGCCGTCCTGGCAGGGGAAGAAAAATTAGAAATTCCTTGGTTTGATATATCCTTTTTTGATTAACGCATGGGTTTTATTGTCCGACCATATGCATTATATTTGGCAATTACCAAACGATGAGATAAGCTTCTCTATCCAATGGGCTGGCCATAACCAAAAAGGGAATTACCGAAAAGTCAAAGAATTGGCTTGATACCCAAAAACCTGATTTGCCACTTGTGATTATATCCATTGCAACCCGGCTGCCAGCCCCCCAAGCATAAAGGCCCGGGGCGATGAATTGCATGCCCCGGGCCCAACTTCATGCCCACAAAAACAGTCCCGAAAAATTCAAGAAATCATTTCAAACCTATTAATTCATAGAAATTAATATTTCGAATATTCAGCAAAAGAGGCAACGATTGATATAATGTCGGTGGATGGATCCCATCTTCCTCAGATGCCCGTTTTTAGTCATGGTTTGTTGCCTGCTTATTCTTATCACCTAGTCGCTACAGTAATATCCGACTGAGTAAAACCTTCGGGGTATTCTGCAGTCTTCTCTGTCATCTGATATCCACCAGCCACCACCCGAGCATTATTGCCAAACACCGCGTTTTGAAGCACACTGTTAGGGGTAATAGTAACGCCTTTTCCGCCGCTGATCGTGTGAACAATCAGATTGGGGCCAGACAACGGCCCGCTGGCATCAATCCTCATATGGCCGGTGGCATGGTAAACTCCCAGACGATCCGGCTTGATTACAAGACTGCTTTCATGACCATTATTCCAATGCCCGTCCCAAGTACGGCTATCAAAATAAACATTTATTGTAAGCGGAGTTTGGTTCACTAAGGTGAAGCCGGTATACGTAGCCTTAACAGATCTTGCATGTAGCCTATCCAACGCAGCCAAATTAGTGGTAGTACCGTAGATGAAGTAATCAGATTGCGCTAAACTTGTTCCTGTTCCTACAGTCGTAGTATTGCCGTTAGAATCTGTAGTACTTTCAACCTTTTTCCAGCCCCCCACAACTATATCCAAGTCCCATGGATTACTACCCAAAACAGCCCCACCGACACTACTCCCGTTGTTCAATTTCCCCGTCCAACCATATATAAAATTCACATCAGAAGGAAGTGATATTTGTTTGTTGCTAATATTGAATACATCTCCCCTTTGGTTACTGGTAATAAATCCAGGCAACCATTGAGAAGCAACTGATGGATAATCCGTGGTTTTCAGACCAGAAGGAAGATTGATAGGAGAATCGACCATGTAACGGAAACTGGGCTCAGTTGTCGACGCATCGTCTGCCGGATTTTGAAGCGACTGAATGGACAGAGCAAAGCGGGCCAAAAGAGATCCGCTATAAGTTGTTGTTGATTCAGAGCCAGAATCTTCATTATAGCTTGTTTTTGTAAACAAGCTATACGTCGCCCAGCCACAGGGCTGACCGGCGGTGCATGGCCCCTGCGGTACCGGCACCGGTGTCGGATGATAGGGATCGGGATTACCCTTCGGAGTAAAGGTGACAAACTGCGGGCCAGCCGCAGGTCTCGCCATCACGGCCCACGGCCCCCACTCGTAAACCGACAGTTCACCTTTTTTCTTGGCCAGGGCTGTGCCGCCCTGGAGCAGGGCCGCGCTGATTACCGCGGCCAACGCGATTTTTGCATATTTCATCTTTTTCATCACCATACTCCTCTTTTCTCTTTTTGCACCAGAGCCGCCTGAATGCCGCGGTTAAAATGCCTTACTCAACATAACCGAGGTCTGCTCTCTGGTGTATTCATACAGATCAATATTTGAATTATTTTCGGTACGGACATAGTTGCCGCTCAGAGCCCATCCTTTAAGCCATTTATACCTGAAGGTATGGCTTACACCCAGCGTGTACTTGCGTGTTCTTTCCTGACGGGAGCGGTTAAACAGGGCTTCTTTACCGTCATAGCTGTAATGCGTATCATTTATCCGGCCGTATAGGGCGCCGTTGGTCCAGGCCCGCCAGCTGATACTGGCATAGAAGTCCCGGCCGGTATCAGTATAGATGGTGTTATCCGCGGTTTCCCTGAACAGACGCACCCCGGCCAGTAATCCCACTCTGGCTCTGACAAAAGTGCGGCCGATTGAAAGCTGCCCGGAAAGGTAGTTGCTGTTCCGGCCCTTATCCATATCCCGCTTATAGATTCTGAAGGTATAATCACCATCTAAGCTTAACTGATAGGCCCCGTTGGCAAACTGTTTGGTGTAACTCGGCAGCAGGGAGGTAAACCAGGCCAGATCACGATTGCCCAGCCGGATATAACTGACCTGGGCCGCGAGATTGGCACGCCAGTCTTTCATGGCGACAAACGCCGGGCCGGTGCTGAAACTGATTACATCAAGATCGCTGGCATTTTCGCTGTAATAATCGCGCCGGTAGAGACTCAGGTTGTCCTGCCACAGAAAGGCGGCGTTTTTCTGACCGAAACGGACGGTTTTACCGGTCTCATAACGATGGGCAAGATTTGCCGACAGAATCGTGGCCTGGTCACTTACAGGCCGGGAGCCCGGACTCACCTGAAGCTGCGTATTGCCGATATTAATCACATTAGAACTCGGCCCGACATTAATATTGGAGTCATGCATCCAGCCAATGGCAATCGACGGCTTCCAGGTATGTCCTGGCTTCATACCCTTAGCATCTTTTCTAACCTGGGCCATGAAGGCGAGAACGGTTACCCGCACATTGGGCGGGGTTTTGGGATCATCAAGAACCTTTTGGGCTAATTTCAGAGCCTTATTATAATCATAGAGACGGTAATAGGTTACAGCGAGCTCCAGCCGGGCGCGCTGCAACAGGGGGTGGTTGGTGAGAATATTATTAAAATCCGCCGCCGCGTCATAGAGCTTATCCTCAGCGCGTTTTTTCATGGCGTCAAGGAACTGCTGCTGAGCCGACTCAACCGGCCCAGTTTCAGCCGCTCTGGCTCCCTGTACCGCGGTTATTGTCAGACAGATTGCCAAAGCGGCGTAAATCTTCTTGTAATTCGGCAAAAGCTTCCCCCTTCCCCTCAGTTTTTTCATTTTTAACCCCCTCAATTTCGTGTAGTTGTAAAAAACAATTTAATCTTCAAGAAAAATGCCAGCTTAGTCCTTATTCTCTACATGATTAAAAAAGTCAACACGAAATACTGTTGGGTATATTACTGGATCATCTGTAGCATTTTAACAAGCAACAAGCATACCGTTTCATAAAAAAAATCCTCCATCATGCCTTTTCACATTAAACAAAAGCAGATAACCTATTATTTTATAAAGGGAAAAAGCAGGAAGTAATATTTGTGCAAGCTTGATGAAAAGCCTATAGATAAAGAAAGGAGACAGACCATTTCCGGAAAAGCGGGTGTAGATATCCGACTTTCCGGAAAAGAATAGGAGCGTATTACTTCACCCGCATTAATCAAGATGTTTTGCAATAATCTACCAATACCTTATCTCCATCCATTTCAGCCTTCTCACGTACAAGGAATAAGTTCAGCGGAATCAGCGGGCATAAAGACAAAATTCTCCTTACGGCCAAAGACCTGATCAAGAATCTCATGGGATGGGTTAGTCATATTGTTGCTTCCAGTCCTGTTAGAGCGCTTTGAAAATGCGCGTAATTGATCCGCTCCTGCTCAAGGCGCAGCGCCTCAGCATGAATATCATCTCTAATCTCATTATAGAGCCGGGCCTCCTCCGCCCGCAGACGGGGCAGTTCCCGTTTCGTTGGTGTCTTCTCACGCCCCCACTGCCGCCGGTGCAGCAACAGGGTGGTTCTATCCATGAGCAGAGAGCTAACCGCCGGGAAATAGGCCCGCACCTGATCCAGCATGGCGAAGCCGTGACTGTCGAGATCACCCCAATAGTATATTTTTTTATCATGCAGCCATTTAATCCCGGCCAGCCGGTCAAGGCCGTAGCCCAGGCCAAAAATTACCATTGCGCCGGGAAGATTGGGGAAGGCCAGGCCGTTTATCATATTTTCGGTGATGAATACCCGCTCCACCGGCAGGTTAAGCCCAGCAAAATCCCGCACGGGAATTTGCAAATCAGCGAGCCCCTGAATGTAGAGCTTTTCATCGAGGAGCCGGAAACGAATCGGCACGGGCTTGGCGGTAAAGCCATAGCGTTGTTCAAAACCAGCCGCGCCCTTCGCCTCCGGCCGAATGGCCTCGGGGGGCAGAATCAGATCCAGAAGTTCACTTAACAGCTTCTTATGTCGTTCAATAAATTTGGTATCAACTCCGGCAATATCAAGCTGCCGAATATAAATATTGGGGCGCGGATTATTTTTTAAAAAAGTCAATATTGCCAAAAGCCGCATCCACTCCTGGTAATGCTCCAACACCAGCGGCGGCCTTTTATGAAGCCAGGGCCAAAGCTCCGGAAAAAGGTCGGCAATTTCAGCACTTATTTTAGTAAATTTTTCCGCCTCCCCAGCCTTACCAATAAACTCCAGGGCCTCAATCCGGCGTTCAAAGACGGCCGCCACCGGTGTTCTATTGCGGCCCAGCTGACGGTGGTTAATCTCCCGCCATTCCAGTTCATAGCCCTTGCCGCTATGGGCTTTGCTGCCAAGCATCAGATCCTGCAGCCACTCCCGCGCCTCTGCAAAACAGATACTTAACTCCCTGGCCGTGGGATGAGCGATGGGGAGACGGAGGGGGAAGATTGCCTCATCAGAAGGGGCGGCGGCAAGTAACCGGCCTCTGGCCCATTTCCGGCATAGAAGTTTTTTAAGATCAGCGGCGGTTGTCCAGTGCCTCATGCCGAACGGGCCTCTCTTTGAGCCTTATACTCTTCAATGGTCAGATTACGAAGAAAGGACTCCCGCCCCTCCTCATTATGGACAAAAGCAACACTATTAACAAAGGGTTCAATAATATGGATTTTTTGGAGGGGAGTGACAATCAAGAGTTGCAGATTGAGTTTTTTAAAGAGTTCCAGGCCGTAGCGGGCTGATTCATCAGAGCCGCGGCCAAAGGCCTCATCAATCACCACAAAGCGGAAACTGCGGGAACGCACCGCCCCCCACTCCAGACCGAACTGATAGGCAAGCCCGGCGGCCAGCACCGTATAGGCCAGCTTCTCCTTCTGGCCGCCTGATTTACCGCTGGAATCAGTATAATGTTCGTACTCACTATCGTCTTCCTGCCAGCGCTCTGAGGCGGCAAACTCAAACCAGCGTCTGACATCGGTCACCTTGTCCCGCCAGTTTTTATCAAGTTCACTTGTCCCCTCCCGGCCCCGGAAACGGTCAATAATCTCCTTAACCTGAAGAAATTTATTTTCAGCGTACTGCTCATCTTCGGAACCGGTCAAGGCCCCCTCGGTGCAGGCCCGCAGCTGCTGGCGAAAGAGGGTGATATCCTGATCAGGGCTGGCCTGAGCCTCCAGGACAATATAACGGCCTGGATTATATTCAATATCGGCGAGAGAACGGTTGATAATCTCAATCCGTTCCTTGATATTCTGGCGTTCCTTGATTAAATGCGACTGAAAATTAGCAATTTCGCGGATGGTATTTTCGTTCAATAATTCTTTAAAACGTTTGGCGAAACGGGGCAGATCATCGGCCTTGAGCTGCTCTAATATCTTTATGTATTCGCTGTCGGCCAGGAGATTGACATCTATCTCCTGGGTCTCCATAGGAAATTCCCGGCAAAAATCCTGCATGGCCCTGATGATCCGCTCACTTAAGCTTTTAAGACGACGGTCTTTACTGTCAATCTTCTTCTGGAGCCATTCCCGCATCTCACGTTCACGATTATCACATGATTCCACGGTCAAATGCTGACTGCCAATGGCCTCATTCTGCAGGGGCCGCAGCTCGTCAACCAGCTTCCGGCGCTCGGCCTCCGGGACGCTGTCAATGGTCACGCGGCTTTGGCCAAGGAGATTGGCGGCCTGTTTCTGCTTTTCTTCATTCCCGGCATGCCGGCGCTTGTAATCATCTAATTCGGCCTCATTCAAGACAATATTCTTCTCTAAAGCGGTAAGCTGCTGGCTTAAGGTCTGGAGAATATTGGAGGCGCTTTCCAACTCCATCTGCTCCTGCTCCAGCCGGGAAATAACTTTGGTGATACTCTGCCAGTCAAGATCCTCAAAATGACGAAATTCGCCCAATTGGGCCAGGGTTGTTCTCTGCTCCGAGAGCTCGTGCAGCCGGCGTTGCAGCCTGGTAATTTTTTCAGTAATAATCTGTATCTGGCCGGCAAGATTCCCGGCCTCACGGCTCAAGGCGGCGATCTTCTGTTCATTAGTCCAGCCCAGGATATACCGGCCGCGGTCAGTAAGCGGATGACGGTCGTCCTTTTCATACCGCCGGCCGCCGCTTTTAATCTGCCCGGCGCGAGTCACCGCCTGACGCTCACGATGGAACTGGGCCATGGACTCGGTACAGGCATAATCAAAACGGCGGGCCAGTTCATGCTCCAGCCAACCGCAAAACTCGGAATCAGGTTTGATAACAAGCTTATGGAACAGAGATTGAGGATGAAGATTAATATCCGGCGCCGGGCTCGCGGTTCTGACCCGGAAATAGACAAGCCGGCCGCGCAGATGGGTGTCGTCCACCCAGGCGGCCACCGCCTTATAATGGGACTCTGGAACCAGGAGAGAAAGTCCAAAATTATGGAGCAGACGCTCAGCCGCTCCCTCCCAGGCTTCATCGTCATCACGCACCTTAATCAGCTCGCCCGCGAAGGGCGCGGCCCCCTCATCCATACCAAGGGCGGCGCAAAGTTCTGCCCTGATCCTGATCTGGCGGGAATCAATATTACTGCGCCGTTTTTTCAGCGATTCAATTTCCTGCCTGAGCCCCTGATGCTGCCGTTTAAGCTCCTCTGCGCGCACCGATTTTTCGGTGTGTTCATTTTGCAGCTCAGCCTCCCGCAGGTCGAGTCCGTCTTTTAACGAATTAATCCGGGTCAGATTATCGTGAAAATCATCATCATTCAGGATATCTTTAAGGGCGGCCTGGCGGGATAAGAGTTGATAACGCTCAGCCCGTTCCCGGCGTTTGCCCTTCTCACGGCTGTAGTTTTGAATTTCTATTTTGATCCGGGCAATGCGATCACCGCCGTTGTCGGCAATACTGGATTTAATTTGATCCCGTTCCGCCAGCTGCTCCCGGCGTTTGTTCGTTAAGCGCGAAATTTTCTGTTCAAGACGTGTTTTTTCCTGGCTCAGTTTCTCTAAACGGCGGCCGACAAGTTCCGCCTTCTGAAGGGCAAAATGCACCTGCAGGCCTTCACGACAATACCGCCAGTGGTCGGTGAGGGCCGTTAACTCCCGGTGCTGGCGGCAATCAGCAGCCAGCGGGGTTAACAGATCAATCTGTTTTTTGGCCTTGACAACCGCCTCATGGGCGCGGGTGAGATCATCAAAATGGCCCAGCAGGGCCTTAATCCTGGGCCTGGTATCGGCGGCCTCCAGCATATGGGTACGAACAAAGGCGGTGAGATTACCCACCGATTTCATCGACACGGTCTGATGGAAGAGATCCAGGGCCTGATCATTCTCAATCCCGAATCGACGGCGAAAATCGGCCGCGTAGGGCGGGAAGCTGTCGTAAAGATTAATCTTTGGGGCGACCCGCAGACGTTTGCGCAGGAGGTTTATATCTGAACCGAAATCAGCGAAATCTTCGGTAATGGTCAGGGCCTGATTGGCAACCAGATAAAAACGATTCGGCTGCCCCGATAAATCCTTGCTCCAGAAGACCTGGGCCAGAGTCAGAATCTGACCGTAACCAGCGTTGCCGAATACCGCCAGAATAACCGAATAGCTGTTATGGTCACGCAGGGCCACCGGCTTTGAGGCGTGGCCGGAGTCACTGCGTTCCGTTTTATAATAACCCATAACGTAGGAACGCAGACTGCGCTCCCGGCTGTCGGCCCCGGCCGCCTTATTATAGGCGATACGCTGAGGCGGCACCAGGAGGGTGGTAACAGCATCCACCAGAGTGGATTTACCGGAACCGATATCGCCGGTGAGCAGGGCGTTCGCCCCATCAGGATTCATGGCCCAAACCCGGTTGTGGAAAGTGCCCCAATTATAGATTTCCAAACGTTTAAGACGAAAACCGGCCAGCTCGTCAGAAGCGGCAAAATCAAGTAGCATGTTCGGCATTCTCTCCTCCGGCAGCTGGGAGGCTGTCCTGTAAATGCCCGCGGTACTCCTTGAGACGGGCGTCAAACTCGCCCAACCACTGGGCGTCAACAAAGGCCTTCATTATCCGGCGCACCTCAAAGGTTTTATCCTGGCCCCGCAGACGGCGCATGAGACCCAGATCAAGAATTTTATTGATCTGGGCATCAATTCTATCCATCAGCCGGGCCTCATTGCTGCCCTCAGGCAGAAAGGTGCGGGTCATTTCAACAATATCATCCCGGCTGATAATCAAACGGCTGTCGCCGCCCTGGGCGTCATTTTCAGTGAGCTTGCGGCGCAACAGGGCAATAATCAGACTCACCGGATATGAGAGCCGACGGCGTCCCACCAGCCTCGGCAGAGGCAGTGTACCCTCTGGCGCGCTCATGGTGTGGAGCCAGGCATAGCCCTCGGCCTCATCCAGCATCAGGGCAAGCCCAATAACAGTGACATAATCCCGCACTCTGCCCTGCAGGTCAAGGAGATGCTGCCAGAGCTTAGAGTCATTTTCCATATAAACCACCCCGCTCAAGAGGGCAATTATAACCCTGGAAAGGGCATCTGGTTCTGTTTCATTCATAGAGCTGTTGCTTTTGTAAATTATGGATAACTGTTACAATTAGTTAATTAAATCGTAACTATTCAGCAGCACCCCATCTCGGAGTCTACGCTTACCTCGTTCATTCGG
>CAZZJP010000044.1:0-11614 GCA_964654555.1 uncultured Desulfobulbia bacterium | reverse complement strand
TTACGACCGTGCCGTACCAATTGGTTAATAGTTGGCATCTACACTACTCCTTTTTACAATAGGGGCTAATTGCCCGGATTATTTATAGTAATTTTCAGGTTTTACTGCTAACGAGAAAAGAGTTTTTTACTCGAATGAATGATTATTGTCAAGTCTTATATTTTAGTTATCTAAAATATCATGATAACTCTTCAACAAATCACAGTTACTCGAAGTGCTTATAATTTCCCAAGCCGCTGCCAGCCGGCACCAGACGTCCCATGATAACATTTTCCTTCAGACCCACCAGATTATCAACCCGGCCCGCCATGGCGGCATTGGTCAACACCTTAGTCGTCTCCTGAAAGGATGCCGCAGAAATGAAGCTGTCGGTACTCAAGGAGGCCTTGGTTACTCCAAGAAGCAGAGGCTGGGCCTGGGCTGGATGCCCGCCCTCTCTGATTATTTTTTCATTCTCCTCCCGGAAACGCCACCATTCAACATGTTCGCCAAGCATAAAGATTGAATCCCCCGCCCCGGTTATGGTAACCCGGCGCAGCATCTGGCGGACAATGACCTCAATGTGTTTATCGTTAATTTTAACGCCCTGCAGACGATATACCTCCTGAATCTCATTAACCAGGAATTTAGCCAGTTCCTTAACACCCTTGACCCGCAAAATGTCATTAGGATCAGGTGAACCGTCCATTAATGGTTCACCGGCCTTAACGTAATCTCCCTCATGCACACTGATATGCTTGCCCTTGGAGATGCTGTATTCCTTCGCCTCGCCAATGGGCGGCGTAACAATGACCCGTTTCTTACCCTTGGTGTCCTTGCCATAACTGATCTGACCGTCAATTTCGGTGATAATGGCATGTTCTTTGGGCTTACGAACCTCAAAAAGTTCAGCGACCCTGGGCAGACCGCCGGTAATATCCTTTGTTTTGGTGGTTTCACGGGGGATCTTGCCAAGCACCGTACCAGCCTGGACGTGTTCGCCCTCTTCCACCGTAATGATGGTACCAACGGAGAGGGAATAACGGGCTAGAATCCCGGTCTTAGGCAATTTTACTCCCCGGCCATTTTCATCCTTCAAAGAAATACGCGGATTCACATTGGCCTGGCGGCCCTGAATAATGACCGAACTGGATTTACCGGTAATGGGGTCAACCCGTTCCTGCATGGTATCGCCCTCAATAATATCACCGAATTTAACCGTACCTCCCACCTCACAGACAATGGGAATAGTATATGGATCCCAGTCAGCAATCAGGGCACCAGCCTCAATCTTATCACCGTCATTATAATGTAACTGAGCCCCGTAGATCAATAAATAACGCTCAAGTTCACGGCCCTGCTCATTGACGATACTAACCTCGCCGTTACGATTCATGACCACCATCTGACCGTCAGCGCCGCAGACTGTGTGCATACCCTGAAATTTAATTATACCGCCATGCTTGGTACGCACCTCGGCAACCTCAGCGCTCCGGCTGGCTGTACCGCCGATATGGAATGTCCGCATGGTCAACTGGGTGCCAGGCTCGCCAATGGACTGGGCAGCAATAATACCGACCGCCTCACCCCGGTTGACAATATGACCACGACCCAAATCCCGGCCATAACATTTGGCACAAACCCCGCGCTTAGACTGACAGGTCAACACTGAACGAATGGCAACCCGATCCAGTCCCGCCTTTTCAATCAACTTAACTTTTTGCTCATCAATCTCCTCATTGGCCTCTACCAACACCTCGTCGGTTACAGAATCAACAATGTCATCTAAGGCGACCCGGCCAAGGATACGTTCACCAACCTGCTGAATAATCTCCCCGCCCTCGAGGAGAGACTCTGCAATAATACCATCCAGGGTGCCGCAATCGCTCTCAACAATGGTGGAATCCTGGGCCACATCCACCAGACGCCGGGTTAGATATCCGGAGTTAGCGGTCTTCAGAGCCGTATCAGCCAGCCCCTTACGGGCCCCATGAGTAGAAATGAAATATTCAAGGACATTAAGCCCTTCCCGGAAATTGGCCTTAATGGGAGATTCAATAATGGCCCCCGACGGCTTGGCCATCAGACCACGCATCCCGGCAAGCTGGCGGATCTGATCCTTTGAACCACGGGCTCCGGAATCAGCCATAACATAAATGGCATTGAAACTGGGACTGTCAAATTCCTTACCATCAGCATCAACCAGATGCTCAATACTGAGGTTATTCATCATGCCCTCCGCTACCTCATCAGTAGTCCGAGACCAGATATCAATGACCTTGTTATATTTCTCGCCCGCGGTAATCAAGCCGCCGACATATTGTTCCTCAACATCCAGGACTTCCTGCTCAGCGCTGTGAACGAGTTCATTTTTGCCCTCGGCAATGGTCATATCATTAATACAGATAGAAATGGCATGGGTGGTGGCCATCTCATAACCCATATCCTTCAGACGATCAGCCAGAATAACCGTCTCCTTGGTACCGGCGTGCCGGTAGGTATAATCGATCAAACGGGCCAGTTCCTTCTTGGTCATCACCCGGTTAACCTGATCAAAGGGCACCGCCGGCGGCAGCAGCTCAAGAAACATGATCCGGCCCACCGTGGTCTCAACCAGCTCACCGTCAATGCGCACTTTAATCCCGGCCTGCAGGTGAATCGCCCCATGATCAAAGGCTATAATAGCCTCGGCCGGAGAAGAAAAAATCTTGCCCTCGCCCTTGACCAGACGCCGGGCACGGCTCATGATATAAAGCCCCAGAACAATATCCTGCGAAGGAATAATAATAGGCTCACCGTTGGCGGGTGACAGGATATTATTGGTGGACATCATCAGCACCCGGGCCTCGACCTGGGCCTCAACGGTGAGCGGCAGATGAACGGCCATCTGATCGCCATCAAAGTCGGCGTTAAAGGCCGAACAGACCAGGGGGTGCAGCTGCAGGGCTTTACCCTCGATTAAGATCGGCTCAAAGGCCTGCATGCCAAGACGATGCAGAGTCGGGGCGCGATTGAGGATAACCGGATATTCCTTAACTACCTCGTCCAGGACATCCCAGACCTCTTTGACGCCTTTCTCCACCATCTTCCGGGCGCTCTTAATGGTGGTTACATAACCACGGGCCTCCAGCTTGTTGTATATAAAGGGCTTGAAGAGCTCCAGGGCCATCTTCTTGGGCATACCGCACTGGTGCAGACGGAGATGAGGGCCGACAACAATAACGGTACGACCGGAATAATCAACCCGTTTACCAAGCAGATTCTGGCGGAAACGCCCCTGCTTACCTTTCAACATATCGCTCAAGGATTTAAGGGGGCGCTTGTTGGAACCGGTAATTACCTTACCGCGACGCCCGTTATCAAAGAGGACATCCACGGCCTCCTGCAGCATCCGCTTTTCGTTGCGGATAATAATTTCAGGGGCGTCAAGATCCAACAGGCGCTTGAGACGGTTATTACGGTTGATTACCCGCCGATAGAGATCATTAAGATCAGAGGTGGCGAAACGACCGCCCTCCAGCGGCACCAGAGGCCGCAAGTCCGGAGGCAGAACGGGGATGATATCCAGGATCATCCATTCCGGCTTATTATTGGAATCACGGAAGGCCTCGACCACGGTCAGGCGTTTGGCGTATTGTTTACGTTTGGCCTCGGAACCGGTGGTACGCATCTCCTCGCGCAGGGTAACGGAGAGAGCGGAGAGATTAACCCTCTTCAACATATATTTAATAGCCTCGGCGCCAATACCGACCTGGAATTTTTCGCCATGCTCTTCCCGAGCCTGGCGGTAGGACTCCTCACTTAAGAGGGTACCGATTGGCGGCGCGGACTCGCTTGACTCTATAACCACATAGGAATCAAAATACAGTATACGTTCCAACTCTTTAAGGGTAAGAGCAAGTATATTGCCAATCTTGGAGGGCAGACTTTTCAAAAACCATATATGAGCCACCGGGGCGGCAAGCTTAATGTGCCCCAGACGCTCACGCCGTACCTTGGACTGAATGACCTCAACCCCACATTTTTCACAGACCACCCCCCGGTGTTTCATGCGTTTATATTTGCCGCAATTACACTCATAGTCTTTGACCGGGCCAAATATCTTGGCACAGAAAAGACCGTCCCGCTCCGGTTTAAAGGTACGATAGTTAATGGTTTCCGGTTTCTTCACCTCACCATTGGACCAGTCCAGAATTTTTTCTGGAGAAGCGAGAGATATCCGTACAGAATTAAATTTTACTGGAGCCTTGGCCTTTGAAAAAAAACTGAACAACTCATCCATGGCTTTCTCCTGCCTTAGTTAAATTCGTATTTTGATTTTAGCCGCCTTGCCAGAAGCACGGCATTTACAATATGGAACGGTTCAGAGGAGGGCTGCGAACAGCCCTTAAATGCGTAGTATTCCGGGACATAGGCTTTTCATCACCCGCGACTCCCCGAGCTGCCTCAGACAACCTCAAGTCAAAGAGGCTGATAAGCCGCTTATTCTTCGTCAATCAATTCCATATCAAGACAAAGCCCCTGCAACTCCTTGACCAGGACATGAAAGGATTCTGGCAAACCGGCTTCAAGGAAGTTATTACCCTTAACAATCTTTTCATACATCTTGGTTCGACCGTTAACATCATCTGATTTAACGGTCAGGAACTCCTGCAGGGTATGGGCGGCCCCGTAGGCCTCCATGGCCCAGACCTCCATTTCTCCCAGCCGCTGACCACCAAATTGAGCCTTACCGCCAAGAGGCTGCTGGGTAACAAGTGAATAGGGGCCGGTGGAACGGGTATGGATTTTATCATCTACCAAATGATGCAGTTTCAAGAAATACATGATGCCCACGGTGATGGGATTCTCAAATTTTTCACCGGTCAAACCGTCATAAAGCTCACATTGCCCGATATTACTCATTCCAGCTTCCTCAAGGAGCTCACGAATTTCAGATTCTTTGGCACCGTCAAATACCGGGGTCATCATATGCAGGCCCTTACGCATATCTTTAGACATCTTCAGCAGTTCAGAATCATCCACACCGTCGGTGATTTCATTATATTCTTCTTTGCTGTATATCTTCCGCATTTTGGCCCGCAAGGCTTTGATATCCTCACGTTGTCCCATTTCATAGAGCTGCTCTCCAAGTCTCTTGGCAGCCAGACCGAGATGAACCTCCAATACCTGACCGACATTCATTCGAGAGGGGACACCCAGAGGATTCAAGACAATATCCACAGTGGTTCCATCCGCGAAATACGGCATATCCTCTTCCGGCAGAATACGGGAAACAACACCCTTATTACCATGCCGGCCAGCCATCTTGTCACCCACCGACAATTTTCGTTTTTTGGCCACATAGACCTTAACCATCTTGATGACCCCTGGAGGCAGATCGTCACCCTTCTGGAGGCGCTCAATACGGGCATTATAGCGTTTTTTCACGGCCTTAATCTGACTTTCGTAGCGTTCAAAAAGCAGATCTATCTCACCTTTCAGCTTGTCACGGCCGCTAAATTTAAGGGTCGCGATGGCTTTAAAGCGCACCTTATCTATTACCTCAGGGCTGATTTCCCCGCCCTTCTGCAACAGAAGTTCGGAATTACCGATAACAATATCTTCCTCAGTAGTGCGACCACTGAGGAGATCAGCCAGATTACCCCGAATCCCCTTTTTGATATAACGAAGTTCATCGGCCATATCCTGCTCAAGTTTCCGAGCTTCCATTTCCTCAATAGCCTTGGTTCGTTCATCCTTCTCCATTCCCTTACGGGAAAAGACATGGGCATCAATGACCGTCCCCTCAATACCCGGCGGTACCCGCAGGGAGGAATCCTTGACATCACCAGCCTTTTCTCCGAATATAGCCCGGAGCAGTTTTTCTTCGGGAGACAGCTGAGTTTCACCCTTGGGGGTAACCTTGCCGACCAGAGTATCACCCGACTTAATTACCGCCCCTACCCTGACAATACCGGAGTCATCAAGATTCCTTAGGGCCTCCTCGCCGACATTGGGGATATCACGGGTAATTTCTTCTTTACCCAGTTTAGTGTCCCGGGCCACGGTCTCAAAGACCTCAATATGTAATGAAGTATAGGTATCATCCTTTATCAGACGCTCATTAATCAGGATAGAATCCTCAAAATTATAGCCCCGCCAAGGCATAAAGGCGATGGTAACGTTCTTACCAAGGGCCAGTTCACCCCGCTCAACCGCCGGCCCGTCGGCCATAACATCATTCTTCTTCACCCGCTGCCCCGGTAATACTAGGGGACTCTGGGTAAAGCAAGTATTTTGATTAGATTTACGATATTTATCAAGATGATAGATGGCAACTCCAGTGCTGAAACCATCGGTTCCCGGCTCATCATAACGCACCACTATCCGGTTGGCATCCACCTCCTCAATAACCCCGTCTCCAGCGGCCAGGAGACAGACCCCCGAATCCTGGGCCACAATCTTTTCCAGGCCAGTTCCCACGAGGGGAGTTGCTGTCCGCAGCAGAGGTACGCCCTGGCGCTGCATATTCGAACCCATGAGAGCGCGGTTCGCATCATCGTGCTCTAAAAACGGGATAAGAGAAGCACCAACACTGACTAACTGATTGGGCGAGACATCCATATGAGTAACATCTTCGGCCTGAACATTGTAAACTTCACCATCCTGACGGGCCAGAAGCATATCGTTGACGATACGGCCATTTTCATCGAGATCACGCTGAGCCGGCGCAATAAGCAGCCCCTTCTCGTCCAGGGCGTTCATGTAGGCAACCTCATCAGTTACCTGGCGGTGGTTTACCTTCCGGAAGGGGGTCTCAATAAAACCGTATCGATTAATTTTGGCAAAGGTAGCAAGCGAAACAATCAAGCCGATATTCGGCCCCTCAGGTGTCTCCACCGGACAGATCCGACCATAATGGGTGGGATGAACATCGCGAACCTCAAAACCGGCTCTCTCCCTGGACAGCCCGCCAGGCCCCAGGGCACTCAAACGTCTTTTATGGGTCACCTCTGAAAGAGGGTTGGTCTGATCCATAAACTGCGAGAGCTGACTTGAACAGTAAAACTCCTTGATAGCCGAGGTAATAGGCTTGGGATTGATAAGATCGTGGGGCATAAGGGTTTCCACTTCCTGGAGACTCATACGCTCCTTGATGGCCCTCTCCATCCGTACCAGCCCGACCCGATATTGATTTTCAACCAGTTCACCAACAGTCCGCACCCGGCGGTTACCAAGATGATCAATATCATCAACCGGCCCCTGTGAATCCTTTAAGCGCACCAGTTGACGAACCGCGAGAATAATATCCTCCTTACTAAGAGTGCGCTGCTCAATATCAGTTTCCAAGCCCAGCTTGGCATTAACCTTAAAGCGGCCCACCACTGACAGGTCATAGGTATCGGGGTTAAAAAACATATTTTCAAAAAATTTAGTTCCCTCTGCGATGGTGGGAGGACTACTGGGCCGCAGACGACGATAGATATCGAGCAGGGCCTCCTCCTGGGTATTTACCTTATCGAGATGAAGGGTCTTACGGAAGGAATCAGAGACCTTGATACCATCAATGTGCAATATATCAAATGAGGGTATACCGGCCTCAATGACGGCAGCCACAGTCGATTCGGTCACCTCTGAATTACAGAGCATGATAACTTCGCCAGTGGCGGGATTAACTACATCATTGGCGGTATAACTGCCGTACAGGCTTTCGGCCTCGATCTGAATCCGATTTACCCCGGCTTCCTGCAGTTTTCTGGCCAGGGCCTTGCCAATTTTACGGTTCTTCTTGGCCAGCACCTCACCACTTTCCGGGTGGAGTATTTCACTCGGAGTACGCTGCCCCACCATAATCTCTGGAATAAATTGCTTACTTACCGAATTACCATCAAAAAAAACGGTCTCAGTGGTATAAAAGAAACGAAGCAGGATCTCGGAAAGATTAACCTCTGAATTTACCTGGTATTTATCTACAAGATCGGAGAAGAGCGAAGAGTCGGTTCCCATGGCCTTCAACAGTGTAGTAACCGGGAACTTACGGCGTCGGTCAATACGAACGTATAGGATATCCTTGGCATCAAAATCGAGATCAATCCAGGAGCCCCGTACCGGGATGATACGGGCAGAATAGAGCAATTTCCCCATGGCATGGCTTTTACCGCTGTCATGAGCGAAGAAAAGACCTGGGGAACGCTGCAACTGGCTGACAATTACCCGTTCGGTGCCGTTAACTATAAAGACACCGGCCTTGGTCATCAGAGGCAGACTGCCAAGATAGACGGATTGTTCCTTGATATCACGAATGCTTCTAACCTCGGTATCAGGATCAATATCATAGGTAATCAAGCGTACGGTAATCTTTATGGGTATTTCATAGGTCATACCCCGCTGAGTACATTCAGCCACCGTGTATTTCGGCTCTCCGAAGGTATAGCGGACATACTCTAATGAGCAGACCTCGTTAAAATCGTTAATGGGGAAAATATTCTTGAAGATGGCATGCAGACCAACATCCTTACGCAGATCAGGGTCAATGTCCTTTTGCAGAAACTCCTCATATGACAGGCGCTGCATCTCAATAAGATGCGGCTTGTCAATAAGTTCACCAATCTTCGCAAAGCTCTTCCTGACTATTTTATTCATCTTCATTATTCAGACCTCGCCCTTCATTCAATAGAGAACCAATCCGCATTCTCTATTGAAAAATAATTGTCAATGCTACGGTAAAACAGCTTGTTTGATGTATGAAAAACGATAAAGGCCCCAGTGCTAACAACCCGACACCGTTTGGACTTATATCTCTACTCATCACACCAAAAGGACTACCAAACGCACTAAAACGCTGCATTCGGAAGGGCAGCGTTTTAGTGCCTATACCACCTACAAGAGGCCAATAAATCAAGCCACCCCGGGGTGTAAATAGTTTTACTTTACTTCAGCGGAACCGCCGGCAGCCTCAATCTTGGCCTTGATCTCAGCGGCTTCGTCCTTGCTGACTCCTTCTTTGACGGGAGCCGGAGTACTCTCAACCAGAGACTTAGCCTCCTTCAAGCCCAGGGAGGTAATAGCACGAACCTCTTTAATTACCTGAATCTTCTTTTCACCAGCGCCGGTGAGGATAACATCAAATTCAGTTTGCTCCTCAGCGGCAGCGCCGCCTCCAGCATCACCTGCTCCACCAACAGCGGCAACGGCCACTGGTGCGGCAGCGCTGACACCAAATTTCTCTTCCATCTCCTTAATTAACTCGGAAAGTTCGAGAACGCTCATATTCGCAATAAATTCAACTACATCATCCTTAGTTACAGCCATTTCTACTTCCTCCAAAATTATAATCTTTGTAAGTAATCTTTATTGTTCTTTCTGATCCTTTACCGCCTGCAGCAGATAAACCATCTTCTGTGGAATAGCGTTAAGAACCCGAACAAAATTAGTGGGAACAGCCTGCATACCTGAGAGCAGGGTAGCCAGGAGTACATCCTTGGCAGGCAGCTTAGACAGGGCCGTTAAATCCTCTTTTGAGAGTAATTTACCCTCAAATACGGCACCCTTTATTTCCAGCTGGTCGTGTTTATCAATGTACTCGGATAAAACTTTGGCAGGGCCGACGGGATCATCATAGGAAATCGTCAGAGCAGTAGAGCCCTTGAAAAAATCCACCAACCCCTCAAATGAAGTTCCGGCCACCGCCCGTTTCATCAAGGTATTTTTGCCTACCCTGATTTCCGAGCCGCATTGACGTAAAGAGATTCGCAATTCTTCAAAATCAGAGACACTAAGTCCTCGATAATCAGTAATAATTGCAATCTTAGCCTTGGCAAATTTGTCGCTGAATTCCTCAACAACAGACACCTTTTCATCGCGGTTCAATGCTTTTCACCTCCTTTTCTTCCGGTTGAGTTTGACTGAAGAACAGTCGAGGCCGACGGTTTGGACTGGGGCTATAACCTTTGTCTCGGCAGGCTGACGCAATTAATGAAATACACCAATTAAACCACGAGAATGGAACCTGCTGTCTTCGACTTCAAAACTGCTCGCTGATAAAAATAGAACCCTTAACAGGCTCAGCCCCGCCACATAGACGAAGTTTTGTAACTACTAAGAACATACTATGAAATTATGGACATTTGAACAGTCATTGGCTAAAGAGTTGCGACTAATAAACTCTATATTCAGCCAAGACGGATAAACTGCCCTGAACATGCTGCTGTAACTGCTCAGGAAAGTGCAGACTCTGGATTGATTGCTGCTGAAGTTACCAAAGTATTAAAAAAACCGGCCCCCATCCTTAAGCATCCATTTAATGTTAAGGGGGGCAGGAGCCGGAATTAATTAACTATTGAAGCGCTGCTTTACGGGAGATCAAGCGGCCTTCAATAATGCTTTAAGCTCCACGGGATCAAGTTTAACTCCAGGCCCCATGGTGGTAGAAAGACTTATGGCCTTAAGATAAATTCCTTTGGCCGAAGAGGGTTTTAACTGCAGAATCTTACCGATAAAGCTTAAGATATTTTCACGCAGGGCCTCAACTGAAAATGCAGTCTTACCAACCATTGCGTGTACAATACCAGCCTTGTCAACCTTGAAATCAACCTTACCGGATTTAATCTCTTTTACCACCCGCGCCACATCAAAGGTAACCGTCCCTAATTTGGCGTTGGGCATCAGACCACGGGGGCCAAGTACCCGACCAATTTTACCAACCGTACCCATCATGTCCGGGGTAGCAATAGTACGGTCAAATTCAAGCCAGCCTGCCTGAATTTTAGCAACTAAGTCATCCCCGCCGGCAAAATCCGCTCCGGCCTCCAAGGCCTCCTTTTCTTTGTCGCCTTTGGCAAAAACCAGAACTCTCTCTGTTTTACCTGTACCATGGGGCAAGACCACACTACTGCGGATCATTTGATCAGCATGACGGGGATCAACCCCAAGACCAATGGCGAGATCAACAGATTCCACCATTTTCGCGCGCTTGCAAGACAAGGATAAAGCAAGCCCCTCATCTAAATGATATAGACTTGCCGGGTTGACCTTAGCCAGATTATCCTTATGAATCTTTCCTGTCTTTGACATTATTTACTCCACTTAAATCAAATGGTTCCTGATAGTTTATCAATTAATCAACAATTGTAATTCCACAACTTCTGGCAGTCCCTTCAATAATCCTCATGGCCGCTTCAACGTCATAGGCATTCAGATCAGGCATTTTAATTTCCGCAATCTCCTTAATCTGCACCTTGGTGATATTAGCCACACGCTCACGCTTGGGATTACTGGAACACTTCTTGAGTTTTAATGACTTCATCAAGAGGGTGGAAGCGGGAGGGGTTTTGACAATAAAAGAGAATGACCGGTCAGCGTAAACAGTAATTACTACTGGGGTCAGCATATCGCCCTGCCCTTGAGTTTTCGCATTAAAGGCCTTACAAAATTCCATAATATTGACCCCGTGCTGACCAAGTGCCGGGCCAACTGGCGGAGAAGGATTAGCCTTACCCGCTGGAATCTGCAACTTTATATAGCCTGTTATTTTTTTCGCCATTATGAATACTCCTGTATATCTATAATCTAAGTCTTTGAAAGAAATTAAAAAAAAGTGGTGAGAATCAACCCTTAGTCACCTGAATATATTCAAGTTCTACCGGAGTATCAC
>CAZZJP010000043.1:0-11720 GCA_964654555.1 uncultured Desulfobulbia bacterium | reverse complement strand
GCATGATAACCAGCTCGCCCACGGCGTTTACCAAGCCGTCGAGTTTGTCCACGTCAACCTTGATGGTGGCTCCCACCTTTTTGGCCTTGGCCTTGGTGGGCTTGGCCGCGGTGTTGGGGACAGCGGGCGGGGCTGGAGATGATTTTGGCGGGGTAGAGGCCGCTGGAGCTGGAGCGGCCGGCGGCGGTGTCGTGGCCGATGGCATGGATTCTGGGGCTTGAGCTGGAGTAGCAGAGGCTTTGGCCGGACTTGCCGTTGTTGACTCTTCAACCGTTTCCACCCCCTGAACTCCTTTTACCCAGCGTATATAATTGGATATGTCATAGTTCTTGTAATACTCGGCACCTTTGTCGATGGTATCTTGCAGGTTATCGACCATGAGCTTCAGACAATCCCCGACCTTTAAGACCACTTCTATTACACCCTCGTCCATGGCCCTGATATTATTGCGGACATCGTCAAGGAGATTCTCGGTACTATGGGCCAGGGTTTGGATATTAGTGAGATTAAGAAAACCGGATACGCCTTTGATAGTATGAAATGGCCGGAAAATATTATTTATTATCTCTATATCGCCGGGATTATCTTCCAGGTCTAGTATATTTACCTCGATGGATTCCAAGTGTTCCTTGGTTTCTTCAATGAAACCGCTTAAAAGTTCCATATCCTCCATAAAATCGAGTGATTCAGGCTTGGTGTCAAGGATAACTGGCCCATCCGGTAGCTCGGCTGCTGGGGCGCTGTCGACTGAGGCTGGTGATTGAGCGGGGGGCGCTTTTGTCGGCTCTTCCGGCGGAGAATCCTTTAGAATTTCGGCTGCCGCCGGGGAAGAACTCAGGGTAGACAATAGTTTATTAAAGGAGGCGGCGCTCTCCGGGTCATCGTCGTTTTTGCGGTATATCTCCTCCATCAGGCCGATACACTGGCCGACAATATCAAAATTTTCGGCGCTGTCATCAATATCGGTCATTACAATTTTGCCCAGCGCCGCCCGTAGATCAAGGGCCATTTGCTTGAGATTGGGAAATTTTGCGGTAATGTCGGGAGTGTTGTCTAAATTCTCCAAATCCATAATAAGATCGCCCACCACCGACAGATCGCCGGGATCAACCATCATGATTTTAAGGGCCAGGTCATTAAGCAGCTTGTCGAATGTGTTTGCTTCTTCAGCCATTATTCACTCCAATATTGTGGACTGGGTAGAGAAATAATCCCTTTGGACTAATAATTACAGCATGTTATGGCACTCCTGTCTGCTGGAGATGAGGTGGAAACTCTCTCCCCCTGTAAAAGCCATCATTTATTAGTTTGCAAAATTTTTGGCCCTTTTGGCAAGTTTTTTATTGATGCTGTGAAAATTTATTAAGTTGTTTGTCTAAGGCCCGCAGGTTTTGTTTGATTTTATCAATAATTTTTACGTTCGGGTATTCCGCTATGGCCTGGCGTAATAGATCTCTGGCCTGGAGCATCATCTTTTCCACGGTCAGCGGATCAGCGGTTCTCCCGGCTTTAAGAAACAGGGCGGCAGCCTCGCGGCGCATGGCTGCTGCCGCCATATTGGAGGCAGCAGCTAATTTCTTCTGGGCCTCTGCTCCATAGACCGTGTTTAACAGCCCTTTAAAGGCGGTGATGGCAGCCTTGTAATTTTGGCGGTCAAGAAGATTAAGGGCCTGCCGCCATTTTTTATCTGTTTGTCTTTTTTGTTCTATAATTTGTTGCTGTCTGGCGTTGTCCGCGGCCTCTTTTATTCTCTGGCGCTGGTTCGTTATCTCCTCGGCCGATAACAGAGGGCTGATCTGGTCGAGCAGAACTCCGGCCTTGGTGAATTCTCCACCTGCCAGCAGTTCATCGAGCCTGTTTAATTGTCTTTGCCGCCACTGGGCGGTGACGGCCGCAATCTTCTTGGCCATAAAGACGGCGTTGGCTCGCATGGCGTCGCTGCCAACCGCCTGGATTTGGGCCAGTTTGCTCTTTAAATCCTGTGCCGTTTGGTGGGCGTCGGCTCGATAATAAGCCCCCAGTAATTTAATATATACTGGAAAAAGGTCTGAATTTTGGTCCTGGTTGATTATATCCAACTGATTTTTGGCCCATTTCTGATGTTGAAGGGTTTGGGAGAATTTTTGGTTTAGATCGTTATAGAGCGTTTTGGCCTCCTCGTCCCTGCCAGCGGCCATTAAAAGGTCGGCGCGGTTGATTTCATCCTCTATTCCCCTTTTGTTCCCGGATTCAGAGAGGAGAGCGGCTGCTTCTCTGAATCTGCCTAGCCGTTTGAGAGCCAGCTCGTAAGCCTTAGATAAATCGGGATTTACCGCCTTGGGGCCGTAAAGATTAATGAAGTCAGTATAGGCTTGAACGGCCTGTAGCGGACGGCCCTGCCGTAGATATCCCCGCACCCGGGATCCGGCCTCCTGAATGGCCGTCTGCTGCCATTTTTTAATTTCAGCCTTGAGATCCTTAGCGCTTTTAGCCCTTATCTGCTCACAGTCAGAGGCTAAGTAATTAATATCAAGGCGGTATAATTCGTTGGCTGAGAGGGTTGTTTCTGGTTGATTGGCAGCTGCCACGTTATAGTCTCTAACCAGGGCGGCCGCTTTGTTCAGGCAATCGTTAAACTCCGGTGGTATCAGTATTGCCATTGTTTCGGCAAGGTCGGCATGTAATTGCTGCCATACCTTGATTCTTCCTTGATACCACTTGAGGCGCTCTTGGTTGAATTTAAGCACCACGGGCCAGGATTCGGCGGCGGTTGGAAAGCCTGGTTCCGCGGCCGTAGTTTTTTGCATCCGGTTGTTGCCGGGCGCCGGTTGGCCGGCTGGTTGGATATTAGTCTCTTCAGGAGCCGGGAAGGGACTTTCGGCAGGCGGCGGGGGATGAACTGCGTTTTCAGCCCCTGCCGACACTGTGGCGGCGGGCGGGGGACTGGTTGACGGGGGAGCGGCAGCCGGCGGCGGTTTCGAGCCAAAGACAGGGAAATTCGGCATTGAGGCGCAGCCACCGATTAATAAGGCCAGGCCGGCACCAAACCAATTAAGTATCTTATTGCGTTTTATCATCGGCGTTTCTCCAGAATGGTCTGAAATATCTGTTCAGGTGAACCTGGCCGGAGGGGGTGATGGTTCCAAAACTTATCATATCCGGGCCAATTTGAGTTTTACCGCTGTCATCATAGCTGTAGGGCTGCAGAACCTCATCGCCAGAGGCCATTATCTTATTTCCGGCCGCCGTGGAGATGTGAATCTGGCCCAGATCCGGGTAGATAAGGGGTATTTCTCTGGCTCCGGCAAAGAACAGGGCACCAAGGTCAACCTTATCGGCAATTGTACTTAACTGGTGAGCGGCGAGTAGTGACCAGAGGGGGAGGGCGGCCTGGGAGCCGGTCATATGACTGGAGTGGCGCACCATGGGTTGATTATTGTCAAAACCGGTATAGACGGCTATTGTGGTGCCGTCTGCAAGGCTGAGGGCCTTATGTTTACTCCCTAAGCTGGGGACATAACCGACAAAGGCGGCGTTGCGGAAATCATTGGCGGTACCGGTCTTGCCCAGCAGGGGAAGATGGAGGTCAAGATCGGCCAGCATTTTGCCGCGATTGGTATCCATACTGCTCAGTTTTATATGCTTGTAGGCATAACGTCCGGTGCCATAACGCACTACATGACGCAGGATGTCGGAGACCGCCAGCGAGGTTTGGGGGTCGATGATCCTTTTTCTGCTGTGAGCAGGGGTATATATTACATCGCCGTCGGAATTCTCAATTCGTTTAATGAGCATCAGGGATTCAGCGCTGTCCTGGCGGCCGGTGTGATAACTGCTGCCGGTTATAATGCTCTCGTAAGCCCTGGCCATATCAAGGGTGGTGGTGACATTTGAGCCAAGGGGAAATGACAGTACCGGCTGCATATTGCTTTTTATGCCCATTTGATGGCAGAGGGCGATTAAATATTTAAGGCCGGCCAGCACCCTGAAATCGCGTAATTGATAAAGAATTTCAGGGCCGTAGGGCGGTAATTTCTTTAAATTCGTGAATTGCACTTCAAGATCGTCCCTCAATTCTTTAAAGCTTACGGCCGACAACAGGCCGTCTAAACTTATATTGTCCCAGAAACCGGCGTCCTGGCCGCTTTCCAGCCATTTTTCAGTGACTTTTGCCGTATTAAGCCGCCGCCAGCCGGAGCCGGGTGACTTGCGGCTGAAATTGTATTGCTTTTGATTCGGGTTGTAATAGAGCCAGAAGCCTTTCTGCAAGGCGGGGTACAGATCAGGATTGAGCCATGGCCCGCCGGTTCTTGTCCGCTCAACCTGCTCCCGTAGAGCCATAAGCCCTGAATATATCTCTTTCTGCCGGAGGTATGAATGGCGCAGGATATTGCGGCGTACCTCATTCTCGTAGGCCTTTTCATGCTTTTTCGGTACCACGTTATTAAGTGAATAATGCAGCTGGCGGATTACACCGTAGTCCTTGTTTTTACCGGCAAAGAGGAGGTCAGGCTCCATGGCTCTTACGGCCCGTTGAAAGGCCAGATCCCGTAGGGCCTCATCGTTGACCATGATGCCTTCATGATCCCGGATACGGCTGCGGTATTCCTGGTAGGACTCTTTGGGGCCGCGATTTAGATTAATACCGTTCAATATATCCTTGAACTGCAGGGGTGAGAGGCGGTCGCAGAGGTGATAGAGCAGCCATACCGAGGCCACATTCTCCGATTTTGTTCCAGCCCAGTTCATGGATACCCAGCTGTAGGGGCTTTTATGATCCGGCTTGGGGATGTAGACCTGATTGCGGAAGACAAAGGCATTGCGCTCATTATTCAGGAGATCGGCGGTGTTCCAGCCTAATTGCAGGGCGGCGGTATAGAGCAGCGGTTTACTCTCCGAACCCATGAGGCGGCGGGCCCGGGTGGCCCGGTTGAAGAAACGGTTTTCGCTGCCGCCGATCATGGTGCTTATGGTTCCATTCTTCAGGATCATAATCCCGCCCTGCAGATCAGGATATTTTTCCAAGGACAGGTAAACCGTACCGTTTATGGTATCTATATCCCGAATCCGGACATAAACTGGATCACCGGGGCGGAGGGTGTTAAGAAATTCAAGCGCCTCTTTTTTACCGGCCGTTGACCAGCGCTGGTGGTTGAATTTTGTGAGATTTGTTACCAGCGGCATCAGGCCCTGCCGGTCTATGAGGCCGTGCCTGTCTGCTTGTCCACGGCGGGGGAAGTCAATCTTGAGGGTTCTGTTATGGCGGTCAATGGCACTGATTGTGCCGAAGAGAAAGGCTCCGGGGCTAAATTTAATCTGCCTTTGCTTGTGGGCCAGCAAGGTATATTTTTTACGCAGTTTGCTGGCGTCATAACCGCGCAGACGCACGGACAGGCGTGATAATTCGCGGCGCAGGGCATCGAGAGAAAAATTCTCCAGGCCGCGGTTGACGGTGGTGAAAATTTTGATGCCGGAGGTCGATATATTGTCAATCCCCTGATTGACCAGGGCCTCTTCCACCTCCGGTACGGTCAAGGCGTCTTTGACCATATCCATCACCGTGTTAAAGGCATATGATGTCCTACCCTGTTTGAAGGGGATATCACGGCCGATATTACGCTGATACTGGCGGCGGCTTATGACGTGCATGTTATACATCTGCTTCAGTACGTAAGCGGTACGGATTCGGGCCCGCCGACGGGCCGCTGCCACCGCCTGGGGATTGTGCTTGATAAATGGATTATAATAATTGGGACGTTTGACGCTGCCGGCAATAAAGGCGCTTTCGATAAGGGAGAGATCGGAGGGCGGTTTGTCAAAATAATATTTGGCGGCTACCCCAAGCCCCCGGCCATTACCGCTGACATAGAATTGATTGGCGTAGAATTCCAGGATCTTGGCCTTGGAGTAATGATATTCAAGCCGCCAGGCGTACAGCAGTTCTTTTAGTTTGCCGGTTATGGAACGGCCATGGCGTTTAAAAAGATTTTTAGCGGCCTGCTGGGTCAGGGTACTGCCGCCCTGGACAATATGACCGGCCTTTATATCAGCGATCAGGGCTCGGAGGATGCCAGGGTAATCTACTCCGTGATGGTAAAAAAAGTTATGATCCTCGGCCGCGACAATGGCCTTCACGAAACTTAAGGGGATCTGAGAATAGGTGAGATACTGGCGGTGATCAGTATGAAAAAAAACGCCCACTTTGTGCTTTTCATCGTTATAGAACACCGGTGATTCGATGGCCAGTACTTTCCGGAGATTGGCGGCCGTTATGGCATTGCCGGGATGGACAACGATGAGCCAGTAAAGGGATATCCCAGTACCGATGCCGGTAAGCACGGCAATAATCAAAAAGGCTGTAAAGAGTTTTTTCAGCATAAAAAAATGAAGGTTATCCACTTCTATTTTATTGAGTTGAAAAGGCAAGCAATTCAGGACTTGTCACCTTTTTAATTGCGTTTATGGTAATTGTCATGTAAAAATTTTATTAAGAGAAAAAATAGTCTCCTGTTTACAGGATCCTCCAGTGCTTGATTCCCCGGTTGATAAAAATTTCTGTTGGCTGACTGATCGTCGACAAAAGGCGGATATTATCCGGGGCTTATCAGTCTGTTAAAATTCCAGGAAAATTATATGTCTATAAAAAAATATCCTCTGAGGGCATTATTCATAATTGTCCTTCTGCAATTATACGCCTGCTCTGTCCAACAGCCCGCAATGGTCAATTCTAATCCTCCTTCAGTGGAATATGAGCAGGGCAATAAACCGCCCAAGCCCGCGGTGGCTGCCGGTGAGCATGTCGCTAACCACCAAACCGCCGAGATTCAGGAAGAACTATCTCCGCCCGAGCCGGAACAGACTGAAGCTCAGGAGGTTAAGGCCATTGAGAAGCTGGCCGTGGAGGATGATAAATCCGCCTCTAAACCGGTGGTCATGAAGGAAAAAAATCTCTATGATTTCCCGGTTACCATTAATTCCCAGGTACGTTATTATCTCGATTATTTCCAAAATCAGCACCGAGCGTCTTCCCGGCGCTGGCTTAAACGTTCAGGCCGCTATCTAACCATGATTAAGGCGAAGCTGGTGAAGGCGGGTATGCCCACCGACCTTGCTTATCTGCCCATGATTGAAAGCGGTTATACCCTGACTGCCTATTCCCGGGCCAGGGCGGTGGGGCTGTGGCAGTTTATGCGCAGTACGGCCATAAATTACGGTTTGACGGTCAACAGCTATGTAGATGAACGTCGTGACCCCATAAAATCCACTAACGCGGCTATTCGTTATTTACAGGTGCTTTACGGCCAGTTTAATTCCTGGCCCCTCGCGGTGGCGGCTTATAATGCCGGCGAGGGTAAGATCCAGAAGGCCATCCGGCGTTATCACAGCAACGATTTTTGGGAATTGGCCCGTCATCGTTATCTTAAGGCGGAAACTAAACGTTATGTGCCCAAATTAATCGCCGCGATTATTGTCTCCAGGAACCCGGCTAAATATGGCTTCAAGGGTATAATCTATGATAAGCCCCTGCAATTTGAAGAGGCCTATGTGCCGCCCTATACCTCATTGAGGGCCGTGGCCCTGGCCTGTGGGGTGAACTTTAAGGTCGTGCGGCAGTTGAATCGTTTTCTGCGGCGCGGTATCAGCCCGCCCGCTCCCGGCAGTTATGCGATCCGAGTTCCGCCTGGCAAGGCGGCTGAATTGCGGCAGAATCTGCCGCGTGTCTATGCCTCTACCAAAACTCGTTACAAAACCCATATTGTGAGGCGGCATGACACCATCGGCCGTATTTGCCGTCTATATAAAATCAGTAAAATGACTTTACTGCGGGCCAATAATCTGCGCAAAGCCAAACTGCGTCCGGGCCGGTATCTGCGCATACCCATAACCACGACTCGTTACACCCTGCTTTCTAAACGGGAATATAGGTGGCGGCTGGCTGGGCGCGGGAATGGTAAGCCGCTGAAACATCTGGTGAGAGCGGGTGAAACTCTGGCCAAGATTGGCCGGCGCTATCATGTAACTCCGCAGAGGATTGCGGCCTGGAATGGTCTGCATAGTGTCAATAAGATTCGGGCTGGACGGTTGCTGCTGATTTATCCAGGCGGCTCGGCGGCGGAGCAGGGAAATATATATTATCAGGTACGTGGCGGCGACAGCCTGTGGACAATCGCCCGAAAATTTAATACCCAGGCCGATAATATTAAGCGCTGGAACAACCTGAAGGATAATCTCATTCATCCGGGCCTGAAACTTGTTCTGAAAATAGCCGACGCGGGCTAAAATGAAGGCCGTTGATCTTACCGGAAAAAGCGCCATGGTACTTGGCGCCTCCCGAGGTGTAGGCCGTGACATAGCTCTGACTCTGGCCGGGAAAGGGGTGAATATTATTGCCCCCTATTATGACTGGCCTGATGATTGCGAGGAACTTGTCCGCCAGTTCGAGGCCCTTGAGGGGCATCATTTGACCATGCGGGCCGATCTGCGGCAGGTGAATGAGGTGCGGGAAGTGGCAGCTCGGATCAAGTCTGAATATGGCCGTCTCGATATTCTAATTAATAATATAGAGCGGGGCGGCATGCCCATTGTTCATGGCCCCTATACCCCGGAGCAATGGGAACTGGAGATGACTACCACCCTGCGGGCCAAATGGCTGGTCTTTCAGGAGACCCTGCCCCTTCTAAAAAAGGGCGCTCAAGGAGCGGTAGTTAATATATCTTCCATCGCCGGGCTGATTGGCCGGGCGGGGCCGGCTGGTTTGATCTTTAATGACGCCTATGCCGCCGCCAACCGGGCGGTTTCCTCTTTTACCGAGACCTGGGCCCGGCAGGCCGCTCCCACGGTGCGGGTCAATGAGCTTATGCTGGGCTTTATTGAGAGCAGACACGCCGAAGGCACTAGGGGCTGGGAGATGTTGAATGATGAAGAGCGCCAAGCTATTGTCGGGCGCAGTCTGTTGGCTCGAACCGGCCAGCAGGCGGAGGTCAGCCGGGCCGTTTTGTTTCTGGTTCGTGATGCCACTTATATGACTGGGGCCGTCATGACAATGGATGGCGGTTTCCATCTCGGCCATGACGCGGTATCAGGCATGCCGCCCGGCAGCGATAATCTAACCATTCAAATGTGAATTAAAGCCTGGTGATGATGATCCCTTAGATCCTGTCAGGAAACAATATGGCTTAATCTTGGAGGCGGCACCAGTCCGGTATGCGGTGCAGGACATAATCCACTGCTGCCAGTTTTATCTCTTCCCTTTCCTGTTCATAGGGTCGTTTCTTGGGGGCCCCGCCAACCTCAGCCACAACCTCCTCGGCATCAAACCAGCACATTTCCCGGTTCTTATGATCGTAAACCGTCAAGATCCGGCGGTTGGCCTCCTTAACATGCTCCTCCTCGACAACATTGGCAACCAGTTCTCTGGCCTCCTCGTAGGGGATGAAATTTACTTCTTCACTCATTGTTTTCTCCTGAATCGTAACTCGTCAATCTATGTAAAATTTTTAGGTAAAAATATACGCTGGTACATATTCTGGGCGTAACGATCCGTCATGCTGGCGATATAATCACAGACCCGGCGCATATGGGAGACACTGGCGGCGAATTCGCCTATCTCATATTCGAAAAGTTCTTTGTTCTCGACAAAATAGGTGAATAATTCCCGTAAAATTTTGGAGGCCTTGACAAATTCAGCATGTACCTGCGGGGAACGGTAGACGTTATGGAAGAGAAATTGCCGCAGTAACTGCATGCTCTTTCCTATCTTTGGTTCGACCCCGAACAGCAGTTTATCGTCCTGTAGCCTGGTACCCGAAATTACTCCCTGAATCATGCCTATATTACGGCGGGAATGACTATCTCCCAGGACATTCCGGCATTGGGCAGGAATGTCGTCGCGGTGGATAATACCGCTGCGGATGGCATCATCCAAGTCATGGCTTAAATAGGCGATAATATCGGCATATCGTACCACGCAGCCTTCGGCGGTCTCGGGCATATCATGGCTGTTAGTTGGTAATACCTCGCCGTACCCCTTGGAATGTTTGGCGATACCGTCTCTGACCTCGTAGCTCAGGTTTAGCCCCATGCCATGGTTTTCCAGGACATCAACCACCCGCAGACTCTGTTTGTAATGAGAAAAGCCGTCTGGCATAAGCTCATTTAAGACCGATTCCCCGGCATGCCCGAAGGGGGTATGCCCCAGGTCGTGGCCCAGGGCAATGGCCTCCACCAGATCTTCATTTACATCAAGAGCTCTGGCCAGAGTCCGGCCGATTTCCGAGACCTCCAGGGTATGGGTCAGACGAGTGCGGTAATGATCACCGGTGGGAGCCAGAAAAACCTGGGTCTTGTATTTTAAGCGTCGAAATGCCTTTGAATAGACAATCCGATCACGATCTTTCTGGAAAACCGTGCGCAGGGGGCAGAAGTTCTCCTGCCGCAGACGGCCGCGTGACTGTTCACTGAGGCAGGCCTGCGGGGACAGTGAATTTCGTTCCTTTTTTTCTGTTTTTTCACGAATAAGCATCTTCTGCGAACCTGAAAAATAATTTTTTGCTAAAATACGTTGTCTAAGAGGCAATGGCAAGATATATCTTTATAAAATAATTTGAGATTTAATTAAAGAGAGATGTCGAAATGCTGTTAATAACCACTGCCACAGAGATAGAGATGCAGCCTGTACTGCAAACTTTGGCCGATTACCGGGGGTGGCTGCCCCTTGTAACCGGGGTTGGTCTTTTAGAGACGGCCGTGGCACTCGGTAATTTTCTGGCTGACGGACCGGGGGCGGCGGTACTCAAGGTTATTAATTTTGGAGTAGCCGGAGCCTATCCTGAGAGCGGCTTAGATATTCTTGATATTGCCCTGGCGGAGGTGGAGATTGTCGCTGATCTCGGGGTTTGCCTGGGTGATGATATTCTGCCTTTGAGCGGAATTGAGGTTAACAACTATATGGAGATGGATAAAGTTTTTTTGCAAAGGGCCGGGGAGGCCCTGCGGCGGGCGGCTATTACCTTCCGGCAGGGGCCCTTTGCCACGGTGAACAGTGTCAGCGGCACGGCGGGGCGGGGCGCGGCTCTGCGCCGCCGCTGGCCGGTTATCTGTGAAAATATGGAGGGTGCGGCTGCGGCCCGTGTCTGTAAGGATTTTGCTCTGCCCTGTCTTGAGCTGCGGGCGGTGAGTAATATGGTGGAGGATCGGGATACCTCACACTGGCGGCTTGCTGAGGCGGCCAGGCGCGGTGCCGAAGCCCTGCGGGCGATTTTGGCTCAGGGAGGGTTTAATGAGTGATTTAAGCATTGGCTTTTCGCCCTGTCCCAATGACACCTTTATCTTTAACGCTCTGGTGAACGGCATGATAAGCCCGGCTGGTTTTACCCTGCGGCCGGAGATTCTAACTGATGTTGAGACCTTGAACCAATGGGCCATGGAGGGGCGTCTTGATATCACCAAATTGTCGTTTCATGCCCTGATGTACGTCCGTCATGAATACACACTCTTACGTTCCGGTGCCGCCCTGGGCCGGGGCTGCGGGCCGCTTTTGATCCAGAGGGCCGGAGGGGGCCGTAAGATAAGCAATCATGAGCCTATTGCCCTGCCGGGGCGTTATACCACAGCCGCCCTTCTCTTGCGGATGGCCTGGCCGGAATTTGATAATTTTGTTTACCTGCCCTTTGAGCGCATTATGCCTGCCGTCATAAGTGGTGAAGCGGCGGCCGGGGTTATTATTCACGAAAGCCGTTTCA
>CAZZJP010000042.1:0-11762 GCA_964654555.1 uncultured Desulfobulbia bacterium | reverse complement strand
AGTGCCGCTTTTGGTGTTTCTAATCTTCCGGAGACGGTACAGGCGGCGCTTAAAAAAATTGCCCCTGACACAATCCCGACCCTTGTTTATTTACAAGGGCTGGCCTGCACGGGCTGTTCCATCTCCTTGTTGCAGGCCCAATCTCCAAACGCGGTCACCATGGTGACGGAATACTCAAAATTAGCCTTTCATTCCGATCTTTCAGCGACCTCCGGGCAGCAAGCCCTTAATCTGCTCGGAGACTACTTCACGGGTCAGGCTGGGGATTATTTTCTGGCCCTTGAAGGTGCCGTCCCCCTGGGAATGCCGGAGGCCTGTGTGATTGGCGACAAAACTCTTGCTGAACATTTACTGACAGCAGCCAAAACCATGAGCGGTGCGATAGCGGTGGGAACCTGCGCCTCCCACGGCGGAATTCCGGCGGCGGAGGGCAACCTCACGGGAGCGGTAAGCCTGAAGGCATTTTATCGAAAAAACCAGCTGCATCCTTTAATTATTAATATTCCAGGCTGTTCCGTACACCCGGACTGGGTCTGGAAGACCATTATCTATCTCGTCAGAGCGGGACTGCCGGAACTAATCAATAATGGTGAGCCGGAAATGTTTTTTGCGCGTAAAGTCCATGATAGTTGTCCCAGATATCATGATTTTCAACAGGAAAATTTTGCATTGAAATTAGGGGACAAAGGCTGCCTCTTTAAACTTGGCTGCCTGGGGCCGGACACTTATGCCGATTGTCCAACCCGGTGGTGGAACGGCGGGCAGACCTGGTGCGTTGGAGTCAATGCTCCATGCATTGGTTGTGCCTCTCCCATGTTCGCGGCCAAAAAAGACTTCCCGTTTTATCGGCCCTCCTGTCAGTCCGTAAGCCAGGGAGGGGAAAATAAATGAACCGATTTGCCGGCTTTTCAGTAACCTCAAGACTTATTCTCTCTGTAATCATCTCCATCTCCCTGTCGCTGATAGTGATTATTCTCCTCCTCAACAGCTTTGTCAAAAGGCAGATGACCCACAGTTACATCGGCACCGTCCAGACTCTATACAGTTCTTTGGAATATGGGGTAAAAGGGTCTCTTGAAAAGGGGCAGATGAAGAATTTTGAGAAACTTCTGAGCAGACAAAAAAACATCGCGGGCGTACTTGACGTATCGCTTTATGATAAATCAGGAAGCATCAATCTATCATCTAATGCCCATGATAAAAGCCAAAAGCTGCCGGCTGATTTATGGAATAAAATAATTAACGCCCGTCAGCCGATTCTGCTTAAAGATACCTCAAAATTAATCATGTACGCCCCGCAAATAGTAGAGCCGGACTGCATACGCTGTCATCCGCGCTGGCAGAGAGGCAGTGTCGGCGGGGTTCTTTCCCTGTCCTACGATTTAAGTACGCTGAATCAAACCATCTCGCGTCTGCAGTTCTTTATGTACTGCGGCGCCCTGGCTCTCCTCCTGATTATCTGCGGTATTATCCTGTTGTCCATGCGTAAAATGCTGAGTCTGCCGATTAACACCATCATCGGTAATCTTCATAAAAGTGCCCTGAGCGTCGGCAGCGCGGCCCATAAATCATCCCTAAGCAGTAACTCCCTGGCGGATAACTCCAGCCATCAGGCTGCCTCACTGGAAGAGACCTCCGCTTCACTCGAAGAATTATCTTCCATGACCAGGATGAACGCCGAGAATGCCGTCCAGGCCGATGGCCTGATGAAAGAAACTAACCGGATTATGACGGAATCAAATCAAGTCATGCAACAGATGCAGGAGGCCATGCAAAAAATTGCGCAAAGCAACGAGGAGACAACCGTTATCTTAAAAACAATTGATCAAATCGCCTTCCAGACAAATCTTTTAGCCCTGAACGCCGCGGTTGAAGCCGCCCGGGCCGGAGAAGTCGGAGCAGGGTTTGCGGTGGTGGCTGATGAGGTACGCAGCCTGGCCTCACGTACCGCCGATGCGGCCAAAGATGTCTCAAATCTTTTAGCAGGCACCAATCAACGGGTGGCAACCGGGGTTGAGTTCTCCGAGAATGCCGGCAGGGCCTTCCTGGATTCAGCCCAGAAAATCAGTAAGGCCTCCAGTATAGTTAATGAAATCACCTCGGCCTCGCAGGAGCAGGACATTGGAATTAAGCAGCTTGTTCAGGCAATAACCGAGCTCGACAATATTACCCAGGCCAATGCGGCTGACGCCGACAAAGCCTCTTCGGTAGCGGCTGAGATGGAATCACAATTTGACAAACTAAAAAATGACATTACCTCCTTAATAAAGTTGGTCAGAGGAAATGGTCACCAGCTGGAGCGCTGACAGGCAAGATTATTAAAAGCGAAACAGTGGGGGTAAAGGGTTCTTGGCAGAAAATTCCCCATAGTTTGTTGATACTTGCACTTGACAAAGTTCGTTCATCAGGTAAGTTTGCTGGTAACTTCATATAGGGGCTGCGGCTCTTAACTCCGTTGTGTAACTGTGACGTACCTTATAGTTACTGTTCCGCTACCACTAAGCGAGCCTGATAAGCATGGATGATAAAAACGGTGTATTGGCAATGGTATTGGCCGGGGGCAGGGTGGATGAGCTTAACGTCCTGACCTGTTACCGCCCCAAGTCGGCGGTTCCCTTTGGCGGATTTGCCAGGGTAATTGATTTCGCCCTGAGCAATCTATTACACTCCGGTTTAGAGCGTGTCGCCGTTCTCAGCCAGTTTCGCTCCTTTTCCCTGATTAATCATATTGGCTCCGGCGCCGCCTGGGATATGCTGGGCCGCTACAGAGGCATCTCTATTCTGCCGCCCTCCAGCGGTTATGAGAACTCCGGCTGGTATCGGGGCACCGCGGATTCCGTGTATCAGAATCTCGATTTTGTTCAATATCATGCCCCGGAAGTGGTTCTGATTCTCTCCGGCGATCATGTATACAAGATGGATTATCAGGCCATGCTTGATTATCACCGCGCCAAAGATGCTGATCTGACCATGGCTTGTCTCCGCGTTCCCATTAACGGCAGCCAGCGTTTCGGAGTCGCCAGTATTGATGATGAGGACGGAGAAACCGGCGGCCGGGTGTTGGACTATGATGAAAAACCGGCCAATCCCCGTTTCAACTGGGCCTCCATGACTATCTTCTGTTTTAAGCCGCGCGTCCTCTATGAGATGCTGGCCGCCAATGCCGCCGAGGATGAGTCCTTTGAATTTGGCCAGGATATCATCCCTCGTCTGCTGGCCGCCGGACGGCGGGTTTATGGCTATAAATTTTATGACTACTGGGCCTATACCCGTACCATTGAGGAGTACTGGCAGGCTAATATGGATTTGCTGGGGCCAACTCCTTCAATAGATCTTGAGGCCTGGGGGCTGCGGACAAATCTTGAACATCGGGGTATCCGGGACTATGCCCCGGCCAGGATTGGTTTAGGTGCCGAGATCTCCGACAGCTTGATCTATAACGGCTGCGAGATAGAAGGCCGGGTGGAGCACTCTATTCTATTTCCAGGCGTCAAGGTTGCCTCTGGAGCCGTGGTGCGGGATTCCATTATTTTTTTTAATAACCGCATTGGCCGCGGGACGCGGTTGGAAAAGGTAATCAGCGATGTCAACAGTACTGTCGGCGAGTCTGCCATTCTGGGCGGCTCAGAGTCAGCGGCAGATTGCCGGGCCCTGGTATTGGGATGGAATAATCATCTGCCGCCGGGGACGGTTATTGGCGAAGGCTGCGTGGTTTACCCCGGCCAGGATTCAAAAAAATTTGCGGTACAGACAGGCTGCGGGGAGGTGATACGATGATACCAAATCACGACAACACCCTGGTACTGCTTCTTGCCGGAGGCGTGGGCAGCCGTCTCAATATCCTGGTACAGACCAGGGCCAAACCGGCGGTACCCTTTGGCGGTATTTACCGCATAATAGATTTTTCGTTAAGCAATGTTATGAATTCCGGTATATCACGGGTGGGAGTATTAACACAATATAAACCCCTTTCCCTCATGAATCATCTTGGGATTGGCGAGGCCTGGGATTTAAGCGGCCGTACCAGGGGGATTAAGATTCTACCGCCCCGAACCGGCTCCAAAAGCTCCGACTGGTACAGGGGGACGGCGGATGCTGTGCGCCAGAACATCGATTTTATCCGGGCTCATCCCTCCAGAGAGATTATCATCCTCTCCGGCGATCATATATATCATATGGATCTCGCGGATATGCTCGCCGTACACCGCCGCAAGAAGGCCAATCTCACCATTGGCATGATGCGGGTGCCGCTGGCGCAAATTCATCAATTCGGAGCCGGAATTGTTGACGATCATGACCGGATTATCGGCTGGGAAGAGAAACCCAAAGAGCCCAAAACCGATCTGGCTTCCATGGGTATTTATGTTTTTGATACCGAGTATCTGCTCCATGTCCTGAAAGAGGAACGGCAGGAAAATGATTTCGGCATGCACATAATCCCCAGGGCCATCAGCCGTGACCGGGTCTACGCCTACCCCTTCCGGGGCTATTGGCGGGATGTCGGCACCATCCAGGCCTACTGGCAGGCCAATATGGATCTTTTAAATCCTGGCTCGGGCATCAGACCGGAGCAATGGGGGATTCGTCCCAACCCGGATGCCGACGGCCGGGAGGCCGATCGGCCGGCGGCCCGTTTCGCGGCCGGATCAAAGGTGACAAATTCACTTATTTCGGCGGGCTGCGTCATTGAAGGGGAGGTGAATAATTCCATTCTGTCACCGGGAGTCAGTGTGGGAGCCGGGGCCGTGGTGTGTAATTCCGTCCTTATCGATGACTGTGTGATTGAGACCGGGGCGCTGGTGGATCTTGCCATTATGGACAAACGAGTACGGGTCGGTCAGGGTGCGGTGGTGGGCCAGGATGGCAGTCTGGCCCAGGCCAACAGCCAATATCCCCAGCATCTTTACACCGGTATTACCTTAGTCGGTAAAGATGCGGCCATTCCACCCGCCACCACAATTGGCCGGAATTGTATTATTTCGCCCCTGATAAAGGAAGATTCTTTTCCTGGCCGGGAAATTGCCAGCGGTACCAGTGTTGGTTTAGACTGACATTAATTGGAAAACTTCAAGTGATATAAAAGCAGATTACAGAAATGTCAGCTTTGTCGTGAGTAATCGAGTCATCTCTTCAAAAAAGTATGGGTATCTCTGCAGAGATTCTAATAAAGTCCTACAAGGCACAAACAACTTAAAAGAACGAAATATCAAATCGTTACAGATTGATATGTGTTGTAACGATTACCCAATAAAAGCGATAAAACGAATCACAGGAATTCTACGTCGCTTCGCTCTGCAAAAACCACTGATCTTAGCCGTTATGGTCTAAAATAATCAACTAATAGAGTGTAATTCAGCATTGCTGCTGAATAGTTACAAATTATTTGCCCGTACAATTTTATGATCTCTCCATGCTTAGTTAGCCGCTTTGCCTCATCACTCCAGCCTCCGCAGAATTTTTTTACAATTTCACATTATCTTTCTTCCGGTTAGTTGTATTTTTAAGTTTTTCATTATAGACTTATTAATCCATTGATTGATCTGGCAGATGACTGACTGACTGCCAGAGCCAGAATTAATTTAATCCTGCGAGGTAAAAATATGTTAAAGGCAATGTTATTAGCAATTAATTTCTTGTTATTAACCGCCACTCCACTCTTTGCCGCCAGCCATGGCGGTGAAGGCACAACCGTGATTATTCGTAATTTAACCGGTACTTGGATGGGTTGGATCGCGGTTATTTTATTTCTCCTGGCCTATGTCTTGGTCGTCCTCGAAGAAAAAACCAACCTTCGAAAGAGTAAACCGGTAATGCTTGCCGCTGGTTTCATCTGGATTCTGGTGGGCATTACCTTTGAACGTCTGGGAACACCCAAGGCCGCCGAGATAGCGATTAAACATAATCTCCTCGAATACGCCGAACTTATGCTGTTCCTGCTCTCGGCCATGACTTATATCAACACCATGGAGGATCGCAACGTCTTTCAGGCCTTGCGCTCCTGGCTTGTGGGCCGGGGATTTTCACTGCGGGTAGTCTTCTGGGTTACCGGCTTTCTGGCCTTTGTAATTTCTCCCCTGGCCGACAACCTGACCACCGCCTTACTCATGGGAGCCGTGGTTATGGCTGTGGCCGGTGATAACAAAAAATTTGTTGCCATCTCCTGCGTCAATATTGTGGTGGCTGCCAATGCCGGGGGCGCCTATTCGCCCTTTGGTGATATTACTACCCTTATGGTCTGGCAGAAGGGCAAAATTGAATTCATCCAGTTTCTTGATATTTTTATTCCCTCTCTCGTCAACTGGCTGGTACCGGCCGTCTGCATGAGTTTTGCCATTGGCAAACAATTTCCCAAGCCTTTAACGGAAAAGGTAAAGATGAGATTCGGGGCCAAACGGGTTATCTTCCTCTTCCTGATGACCATTGTTACCGCGGTATCCTTCCATAATTATCTCGACCTGCCGCCGGCAGCCGGTATGATGCTCGGTATGGCCTATCTCGGCGTCTTCTCCTATTTTATAAAAATGCATGAGGATCGTCTCCATTTCCATGATGCCCCCCTCGGGGCCGGGGGTAATTTAGAATTTCCGCGCCCCGCTGAGGTTTCATATAAACATCTGGACTTTATGCGTAAGGTATCCCACGCTGAATGGGATACCCTGCTTTTCTTCTATGGCGTAATCATGTGTGTGGGCGGCCTGGCGCAATTCGGTTATCTGGCCGAGGTATCCCGCCAGCTCTATACCGGCCTGGGTGCCACCAAGGCCAATATTCTGGTGGGGATCATCTCCTCGGTAGTGGATAATATCCCGGTAATGTACGCTGTCCTGACCATGGATCCAACCATGCACCTTGGCCAGTGGCTGCTGGTGACCCTCACCGCTGGCGTGGGCGGCAGCCTGCTCTCCATCGGTTCCGCGGCCGGTGTCGGCCTCATGGGTACCGCCCGCGGCACCTATACCTTTGGTTCTCATCTCAAATGGACGCCTATTATCGCTTTAGGCTACGCGGCCAGTATCTGGACCATGTTCCTCGTTGACACCCACACATTTTAAGGGTATTGGGGTAACGGTGAATTTAATTTATGAGCTCATTCAAATTTTTTAAACAACTGCCCCCAATCTCCCTGCCGGTTATCTTCTTTGGTCTGGCTGTAATAATCGGCACCCTGCTTCTTCACGAGCCCATGAGTCTCGTGCGCAGAATTTCCTGGACGGATGCCCTTTTTACCACCACCTCGGCCGTCTGCGTTACCGGTCTTACCGTGGTTGATACCGGCCAGACCTTCACCCGTTGCGGCCAGAGTATTATCATGGTTTTAATCCAGATCGGCGGCCTGGGTATTATGACTTTCACCAGTCTGGCCTTTTATCTCGTGCGCCAACGGGTATCCCTCACCGATAAAATTGCCATTGGCCAGGGCCTTGTCCCGCACGGCCGTTTTTCTCTGAGTCACATCCTGAAGGCCATGTTGCTGGGAACCCTGTTGATTGAGGGAACCGGGGCCTTACTGCTCTATTTTATGGCGCCATCGGGCTCTTTCCCGCCCTTTTCGGCCCTGTTTCATGCCGTTTCCGCCTTCTGCAACGCCGGATTTGCCCTCCAGCCAGACAACCTAACCGCCTGGCGGGGCAACTGGCCGGTTAATATGATCTTTATAACTCTTATTGTCAGCGGCGGCCTGGGATTTTCCGTTCTTCTCGAACTCTTTACCCTGGCCAAAGGCTATTTCTCCTCAGACAGACCGCGGCAGCACCTGAGCTGGTATGCCGGTATTGTCATCAAGACCTCCTTCTGGCTCATCGTCGGCGGCTGGTTGACCATCTTCCTCGCCGAGTTCATCGGTTTTCACCGCTACTCCCCAACGCTCGATGCCATTCTTGTCTCATTATTTCAGTCCGTAACCTGCCGGACAGCGGGATTTAATACTATGAATATTCACGCCATGACCAATGTCTCCTTATTTATCATGGTGATTCTGATGTTCATCGGCGGTGCCCCGGGCTCTTGCGCTGGTGGAATCAAGGTAACCACCTTTCGGACGATATTATCCTTTATCACCTCTGAATTAAAGGGCCGGAACCAGGTAAGGGCAGGGCGCTTCGCCATCTCCGGAGAAGCGGTAAAAAAGGCCCTGGTGCTGGTGATATTCTCCGGTCTGCTGATTATAGCCGCTACTCTTATCCTCTCTATAACCGAGGGCGGTGACCTGCCGCATCCCCAGACCAGGGGGCTGATTTTTGAAATTTTGTTCGAGGCGGTATCGGCCTTCGGCACTGTGGGGTTAAGCACCGGTCTGACTCCGCATCTCTCCATGGCCGGTAAATGGATTATCACCGCCCTGATGTTCATTGGTCGTCTGGGGCCGTTGATTTTTCTGGCCTCTATATCGGCCATGCGCCGGGAGGAGCTTTACCAGTTACCAGAGGAAGAAATTCTAATTGGATAGGGAACCTAAAGGAGTAAATAAATGAATAATTTTGTCCAGGTTGGCGTTATCGGCCTCGGAAAATTTGGCCTGGAATTCGGTCAGCAACTGGTATCCCAGGGGGTAAATGTCCTTGGCATTGACAATAGAGAGGCCAATATCAAAGAGGCCCGCCACGTCTTTACTCAAGTGTATAAGGCAAATGCCACCCAAAAGGAGGCTCTGCTCCAGATGGGGATGGGAGATTTAAGCCACGTCTTGGTGAGCGTGGGGGATTCCATCGCCGCCAGCGCCATGATCTCCATGTACCTGAAGGAGTTGGGGGTGCCAGTGGTCTGGGTCAAGGCCATTAATCAGGATCACGCCAAATTATTAAAAAAAATCGGCGTCGACGATGTCTTTATGCCGGAGCGCATGGCAGCCCGCCAATTGGCCAACCGCATCACAATTCCCGGCTTTATTGATTATTTCCCCTTTAACGAGGAAATCGTGGTGAAAGAGATAAAAATTAATAGTTGGGCCGGTCGTAGTTTACGGGAGCTGAACCTCACAAACAAATATCGGATTCAGGTTATAGCGGTGAAAAAAAATCAGGCCAAGGACTATGTATTGGTTCCCAAGGCCGATGAAAAACTAGCGGTTGATGATTTATTGGTTGTTATCGGCGAGATAAACAGTTTGGCCCAGATTGAACCATAACCACCTGCTGCGAAAACCAGTTTACAGGAGCTGAAACTCTGTTTAAAATGGGAAATTCCATAAATAAAAAATGGGGGGAATATTATGTGCCAGATGAGTATCATCGTTGAGAAGAATGGGCAGGAGGAGGTTGTTTTAAAAAACGCCGCCCAGCTGGAGGTGGTGGAAGAGGGTATCAAAGTCAGCGCCCTCTTTGAAGAACCGCTGATTATTGCCAATGTCTTTGTCAACCGCATAGATTTTTTAGACGGTGAAGTACGCTTGAAGCACCGGCCTTAGCCCCTTATGAAAAGATAGGCAGACGGCTGATCTCCATGAAGGAAGTGACATGGTAATCGGCCTTTAATTGCTCATTCTTGAAGGCGATCATCCGCATACCTACAGCGGCGGCGTGTTGCACGTCTACCTCTGAATCACCAATATAGACACATTCCGGCACCGTTAAGCCGAAATATTTCAGAATCTGGTAAAGGGCCTCGGGATGGGGCTTGGAGTTTGCCACATCCTGCGAGGTAACCACCTTGGTAAAATAAGCTGTAAGGTCAAACATCTTTAGGATTGTACCCATGGTGTTTGAACGGTTGGTACTGATAGCCCGCTCGATATCCGGGGCCAGAAAATCCAGAAATTCCCGCAAATCAGGTTCTATACGCATATATTTCAAAAAGGGGGTATATTCCACCCCGAGGCGGTACCTGTCGGCCCCCTCATAATCAGCGGGATAATGGCGGAATATATGCCTGATGGAATCCGCGACATGATGGATATGGCAGAAACGCAATTCATCATCATCCATGGGCGGATGGCCGAAATGGGCCAGTATCTGGTTGTAATAGATCCGGTTGGCCTCGAGGGAATCAAACATCACGCCGTCGCAGTCAAAGATGACTAATTTAAGTTTTGCCATGTAAACCAAGTACCTTTTTAAAGTATTATTATTTTATCCGGGGTGCCGCGCAATGTTGCGAGCATAAAGGTGAATAAAGAAAAATGCAATTTGAAACTGATTTTTTAATTATCGGCAGCGGCATAGCGGGGCTTTCGTTCGCCTTAAAGGCGGCCGCTCTGGGCCGGGTTACCATGGTAACCAAGAAAGGTCAGGTAGATTCCGCCACCAACCGGGCTCAGGGCGGAATTGCCTGTGTTCTTGATGCCGCCGACAGCTTCGCAGATCATGTCCGGGATACCCTGATCTCCGGGGCTGGTATCTGTGATGAGCGGGTGGTGCGCATGGTGGTGGAAAGCGGCCCGGCCCGGGTACGAGAGCTTCTGGAGATTGGAGTACCCTTTGAAAATGACGGCCGCGGCCATCTTGATCTGGGTCGGGAGGGCGGCCACTCCGCCCGTCGTATCGCCCACGCCTATGACCTCACCGGCCATGAGATTGAGGCCTCACTGCTGGCCGCGGCCAACAGCAGCCCCAATATCACCATCCTGGAAAACCACATTGCCATTGACCTGTTATTAGCAGGCCGGGCTGGACTTGCCTCCAGCAGCCGGCCAGAAGACGAACGCTGCCTCGGGGCCTATGTCCAGGAGGCTGAGACCTTGGAGATTCACACCTTTCAGGCCAAAGTAACCATCCTCTCCACCGGCGGCACTGGCAAGGTTTATCTCTATACCACCAACCCGGATATCGCCACCGGAGATGGCATTGCCATGGCCCATCGAGCCGGGGCCAAGGTGGCCAATCTGGAGTTCGTCCAGTTTCATCCCACCTGCCTCTATCATCCCAAGGCCAAAAATTTTCTCATCTCTGAGGCGGTGAGAGGGGAGGGCGGCCGTCTCATTGATGCCCGCGGCCGGGCCTTTATGGCAGGATATGATCCCCGTGGTGATCTGGCCACCAGAGATATGGTGGCCAGGGCCATCGACACAGAGCTTAAAGCCAGCGGCGATGATTCTGTCTTCCTGGATATCAGCTATAAACCGGCGGCCTTTATCAAAAAGCGCTTCCCCCATATTTATAGTACCTGTCTGTCATACGGTATCGACATTACCGCCGAACCTATTCCCGTCGTCCCGGCGGCCCATTATATGTGCGGCGGTGTCCGCACCGATATCATGGGGCGTACCAACATAAACTCTCTTTATGCCCTGGGAGAGACGGCCTGTACCGGACTGCATGGCGGCAACCGCCTGGCCAGTAATTCACTTCTTGAGGCAGTTGTCTTTGCCGAGCAGGCCTTTCAGGACTGTAAAAAGATGTGGCCGGAACTGCGGCGCAGAAAATTTCATCCCCTGCCTGCCTGGTTCACCGGGAAGGCGGAAAAACTTGAAGAATGCGTACTCATAAGTCATACCTGGGATCAAATCAGACGCCTGATGTGGGATTATGTCGGCATTGTCCGCCGTGAAAAACGTCTGCTGCTTGTTCAGGAAAATCTCACCATTCTCCAGCAGCAGGTTAAACAGTATTATCACGATTACCTCTTGACTCCTGATCTCGTGGAACTTCGCAATATCGCCCTCCTCGCTGATCTGATTGTTCAATCGACTCTGCTGAGGAAGGAATCCCGCGGCCTCCATTTTATGATTGATTATCCCGCTATGCTCGATAATCCCACCCCCTTTACCGTTCTTTAAATGTAACTATTCAGCGTAATGCCTAAAAGTAACAATAACCACCGGAGTGTAA
>CAZZJP010000041.1:0-11785 GCA_964654555.1 uncultured Desulfobulbia bacterium | reverse complement strand
GCAGGTCATTATTGGCCATACCGATGAACCATTGCTCGGTGGCCCGAAAGATAACTGGTTTTTTACAGCGCCAGCAATGGGGGTAGCTGTGCGAAATAGCCGCTCGGCGCACAAGACTGCCATTTTGCTCAAGATCGGCGCAAATCACCTCATTGGCCTCATTGATATCCATCCCGAGATACACCCCAGCCTCCTCGGTGAAGCGGCCGCGGCTGTCCACCGGCGACAAGATATCAAGACCATAGTGTACCCCGGTCAGATAATCCTCCCGACCATGACCGGGGGCGGTATGCACACAGCCGGTACCGGTATCGAGGGTAACGTAATCGGCCAGCACAATGAGCGAATCACGCTCTAAAAATGGATGCCGACAATGCCGCCTCTCCAGCTGCCGGGCCGAGAAGGTGGTTAGAATCTCATAGGCGCTGATCTCAAACTCGGCCATGGCCGCCTCGACCCGTTCCTCGGCCATAATCCAGATCTCATCGGCCACCTTGACTGCGGCGTAAATAAAGGCCGGGTGCATGGCCACAGCGAGGTTGGCGGGCAGAGTCCAAGGGGTGGTTGTCCAGATAATCACCTTAATATCTCCGGCGAGGAGTGGATCAATATCACTCAGATCATCGACTACCGGAAATTTAACATATATAGATGGCGAGGAAATATCGGCATAATCAACCTCGGCTTCAGCCAGGGCGGTCTGACAGGAGGAACACCAATAGACCGGCTTCTTGCTGCGCATCACCGAGCCGGAGGCCAGAAAACGATTAAATTCCCGGGCCGTGGCCGCCTCATAACGATAGTCAATGGTCAGATAGGGGTTGTCCCAATCGCCCAGCACTCCGAGACGCTTAAATTCATCACGCTGAATTTTTACCCATTTGTTGGCATAGTCCCGACAGGCCTTGCGGAAGGAGAGGGGTGGGATCCGGCGTTTTTTCTCTCCCAGTTCCTCATCTACATTATGTTCGATGGGCAGGCCGTGACAGTCCCAGCCGGGGATGTAGGCGCAATGGAAACCGGACATCCGTTTTGAACGGAGAATAATATCCTTTAAAATCTTATTAAGGGCATGGCCGATATGGATATGGCCGTTGGCATAGGGAGGGCCGTCATGGAGAATATAGGCCGGGCGGCCGGCGGTATGTTCCTGCACCTTGGCATAAAGATCATCCCGCTGCCATTCCTTTAGAAACTCCGGCTCCCGCTGGGCCAGATTGGCCTTCATTTTAAACTTGGTTTTTGGTAAATTCAGGGTGGATTTATAATCCATGGTTTACTCCGCTGGTTGGTTCTTGGTCTTAGACACCATCTTCATGAGCAATGGTAAACCTTTAAAGATACCAGCAAAACGCAAACTTGCAAGACGAAAATAGACGTTTTCAGAACATTATTTTCGGGATATAGTGTGTCAGAAGACAGAGGACAGAAGACATAATTTAGCTTCGTCTGCAATTATATAACCTTACAGGAATAATAGATATGCCCAAGATAATAGCCCTGGCCGGTAAGGGCGGCACCGGCAAGACCACCATTTCCGCCCTTTTAATCAAGTATCTTACTGAACGTAAGCTTACCCCTGTTCTGGCTGTGGATGCCGATCCCAATGCCAATCTGAATGAGTTATTAGGCTTAAAAATTGGCCAGACCATTGGCCAGATAAGGAAGGAGATTAAGGGGGAAATTCCCATTCATATGAGCCGGGATCAATTCATGGAGATGAAGATTCAGCAGGCCTTGATTGAGGAGAGCGGCTTTGATCTCATGGTCATGGGCCAGCCTGACGGGCCGGGATGCTACTGCGCCGCCAATCAGTATCTCGCCATGAGCATGGATCATCTCGCCGGCAATTACCGCTATATTCTGGTGGATAATGAGGCCGGGATGGAACATTTAAGCCGTATGAACCTCACCATTATTGACCATCTGCTGGTGATCTCCGACCCCTCGGCCCGGGGAATCATGACCGCCGGCCGGATCTCTGAAATCACCACCCCCCTGGGGCTGACCATCAAGCAGAAGGGACTCATCGTCAACCGATCTCCAGAGCCGGTGCCCGCTGTCCTGCAGAATAGAATTGAACAGACCGTGATCGAGGCCGATCTGCCCCTGGCCGGAATTTTTTCCGCCAGCGAGGAGTTGGTTGATTATGAGCTGAGCGGCAGGTCGTACCTGCAATTACCGGCTGAAACCCCGGTGGTCGCCCAGGCCTTTGCCGCCTTTGATAAAATATTCGCCGGAGAATAATAATCCGGCGCGGGATCTGCCAACTACTTCGTCCCTCTCCCTCCTAAAGGCGGGAGAGGGGCGAAGTAGTTCCGTTTTAATCTGTTACCCCCCAGCTTGATGCATAGAAGAACGACCCCATTAGAGTATAACTTTTCAGCAGTGCATCTAAATCGTTATCTACCTCTTCATGTTAATCAGGTCATTTAACATATCATCGGTGGTGGTGATGATTTTGGAGTTGGCTTGAAAGCCGCGCTGGACGGTAATCAATTTAACAAATTCGGTGCCGAGATCCACATTGGACTGCTCCAGGGCATTAGGAGCGATGGAACCTAAGCCGTTGGTACCGGGGGCGCCGGTAACCGGGGCTCCTGAATTGGTGGTTTCGGTGAAGATATTCCCCCCCTCCTTTCGCAGTCCAGCCAGATTACTGAAATTGGCCAGAGCCATCTGCACTTTCTTTAAGACCTGACCGTTAGAGTAATGACCGGTAATAACCCCGTCCACATCGGTGGAGACTGATTGCAGAAAACCCGAGGCGAAGCCATCCTGATCCTGAAAGATCGTGGTGGAGCTATTGGCGTATTGCGTGGTGGCCAGGGCCTCGGGTGAAAATGAGGTGGTGATGGTATCCCCGATCTCGCTGCCGTCCTCCGAGGTCAGATCACCCTTAATCACATTAAACTTATAATTACTTGTACCTACTACCGGCGGCCCGGCAACAACCGTTACCGGCCCGAATATATCTTCCTGGTAATCCGCCGCCACCTTGGGGGCAACTACCGTATAATTATAAGTGGTCTCCACCTTGGAGATATCCAGCTTACTCTGTGAAGAAACGGTATCGGCCTTCCAGTCCGTCAATACCAGACGACCGGCGGAATCAATAGAGGCATCACAGGCAAAGTCCTTACCTATTTGATCCAGCATATTCTGGACAGTGGAAGGAGGAAGGGCGGTTAGATTAACGGTATAGGAGCTGGTTTGGCTGCTGCCGTCACTCTTGGTACCAGTAAATTTAAAGATATCGCCATCGTTAACTGCCCGCGGTTTACCGCCATTAATGGCAGGGTCACTATTATCATCATAGACACTATTCCACTGAGTGGAAGCGGTAAAGGGGGTGGTATCGCCAGTATTGGTACTAAAAGCCCGGCCGGGGGCCAGAACCATTCTCTTGGAGGTGGTAACATTAATCTGGGCTTGAGTAGAGGTTATGGCCGTCAATGGGGTGGCCGCCGCGTCATCAACTAACCCCCAGGGATTGGCACCAGTACTGGCAGCGGTAACATCATTATAGGCCATGGAGGCAGCCAGATTGCCGGACTGACTTACATCAATCACCCGCAAATTACCGTTACCGTCCAGAACCGCCTGAGCCAGGGAATTGGCCCCGCCATAGGCCGCTGCCATACTGCTCAGCAAATCACTGATCTTGGAGGTGGCGGTGACGGTATAGGTGGTGGCGGCGGGAAGCGCGTTACCGTCAACATCCGTTCCCGTAAAGGTAAAAACATCACCAACGTCAACAGCAGGCAGAGAGGTACCCCGCAGGCCAACCAGCTTCTGGGTATCATCCGTCACCACCGAGCTGCCATCAGTAGTAATCCCGCTAACAGTCTTAAGGGCATCAGTTACTCCGACCGCTATCCCGCCGCCAAAAGGTACCGAGTTGTTAGCCGATATGGTCTCAAAACGGGTGACGTACATACTTGACTTACCGGCCGTATTATCAGTGAACTTTAAACGGCCCTTGGCATCTATAGATGCCGTGCAGCCAAAGGTAGTATCTAATTTATCAAGTAAATTCTGTACCGTATTGTTAGGCTTCACGGTATAAACCAAGCGGGTAACGGGATCAGAGCTGTTGTCCCAACCCTCAAAGATAAAGGTATCACCCTGGGAAATGGAGTTACCGTTGGAATCCGAGACCTTTGACCACATTGTGGCGGAGTTGACAAACTGAGTAATATCACCTCCCGAGGCCAGGGCCCGGGCTCCTGAGTCACTCACCAGAATCTGGCTCTGAGCCGAGCTGGTACCATTATACCGAGCTCCAAAGTTTAATTTAATATCCTGATTCGTGGCGGCCCCGGTGAAATTGGTGGGAAAGGAAAAATAGGAGTCTCCAGCCCCCAGCAATATACGATTGTCCGGTTTGGCCGGATCTACCTGACCGTCAGGCGGTACCTTGTAGGCATCGACGGAGGTTATATTACCGCCGGTATCAAACTGGATCACCCCGTACATTAAGGCCCCGGCCCCCCTGTCATTCTTGTAATTATAGCGGGTATCAGGATTATAAATTGACTGCTCACGGGGAGTAAGGGCTCTTAAATCCTCCGCCGGATCACAGGTAATCAGGAACTCCCATTGATTATCCTTGCCTGTTCGATCAAAATAGGTCGATATATCATGGCTGGCTCCTTTAGAGTCATATAGCTTCACCGAAGTGGTATAGTCATATTTGGTGGAATCAATGGGGTCACTGGGGTTTATCGCCGCCGCGTTGGTGCCGTTCCAGTTATTAAATAAGCGGTCTTCATTGATCTCGTTGCTTTTCCGGGAATCAACATTGGCAATAACCTCCATGGATTGTGTAGCCACCGGCGGCGTGTTCTTACCAATACTGATGTCGCCAATGGTACCGGCCCGCTCACCGGTAGTAGAATCAATAGTCCAACCCTGAGCGAAATGGCCGACTGGATCAACAAGAGCGCCATTCTTGTCAAACCGGAACTCTCCAGCCCTGGTGTACATATCCGCGGCTGAATTGCCTGCCGCCCGCAACATAAAAAAGCCCTGGCCGCCAATAGCCATGTCAGTTGGGGTGGATGAGCTCTCAAATGACCCTTGCGCGAATAGACTGTCAATGGCATTTAAGGTAACACCACGCCCCACCTGAGCGGAACCAGCCGCGGTGGACACCGACTGGGATAGAACATCCTGAAAAGTCGAACGGCTGGCCTTAAAGGCCACGGTATTGACATTAGCCACATTATCGCCCAACACCGACATCGCCTCACCCATGGTACTTAAACCACTTATGCTTGAATACAATGAACTTGAAACACCCATTGCCGTCTCCTTATAATGTGAATTAGTATGCTTTGAGGCATGTAACTATTTTGCCAAACAACCGGGCGAACCCGGCCTCTATTTTAACAGTTTATTGTTGGGTTTCGCAAAAACGGCTCAACGCCAACCTACAATTCTAATTACTCACTACCGCTTTTGGGGAAGTTACTTTTGTTCCTTGGAAGCGAAATGCCCGTAATTAGCAATAAGCACTGACTCATCAGTATTTTATTTCCCACCCAATACCGGCAACCCGGCAGCCACAAAGATTCCGTTCCCCAGGTCGTCTCCGTCTATTTGATAACCTGCAGAATATCGTCCGCCCCGACCTGAATATGACCATCCAGGGTAATAGCCGGGCTGGCGCCTGAAAAATCAACCCCGGTAACCAGGCCGCTGCTCTTTGAGTCAACATCAACCACATGACCGGTGACATCTAAGGCCTTAACCTTATAGTAATAGGCCCCGTCCGGCACCTTTTTACCAAGCATATTTTTACCGTCCCACTTCAGATCGTAATGACCGGCCGCCAGGCCACCCTTGTCCTCCTGCCAGACCAATTGATCAGCATTATTATAGACCTGAACGGTGGTGGTATTGCTGGCATCATTTAAGGTAAATTCACCCGAGCTTGGCACTCCATCTTTAACGCCGATTTTATCGCCGCTCACCAGCACTTTATTATTCAAGAGGCTCAAGAGCTGCAGATTGTTCTGTGATGTCTGAAAGTCCAGCAGTTTCTTCATGTTATCGCTCATCTTGGTGGTAGCCTGCATATTGCTGAACTGGGCCAGCTGCGAGGCCATCTGATAGTTGTCCATAGGTTTCATGGGATCCTGATATTGCAACTGAGTGATAAATAACTTCATAAAATCACTCTCATTTAAAGTTTTGGACCCCACCGCGCTTTTGGGCTGCACGAGAGTGCTGGTTGTATTATTGGCGACCCCGGAAATAGACATTTTTTCTCCCTTTCCTGTTTAAAGCTTAGACCACGAGGCTTATCTGACTATCCGACCAGCGGTCGGCCCGCAGAAATGCCCTGGACGAAGCGACTGATGTTTCAAGGGCGGCTGCCTTTCCTCCGCCCTTGCGACCTTTATCTAAATTTAACTGCTCCCAAGCCGATTCAAAACGCTGCCGACTATCTTCGGAGTTGTTATGTTGGTCAACCATAACCATGCAGGACTCTAAATTATAACCCTGCTGATTCAAATTCTGCTTAAACTCATTCATATTCTTTTCCAGGGTCTCTTTGACTCGGTGATTATCCATCACAAAGGAGACCATGACATGATTATTCCTGATCTGGAGATCGACCTTAACCTCCCCTAACTCTTTAGGATACATAGTTAAAACCAGGTGATGATCATTACGCTGCAGGGCCTGAGTAACGCCCTGAGTAATTTGCTCAAAGGCAAATTGCTGTAGAATAACAGGGGTTGGGGTTGTCCGCGGCCTGACCGCGGCCGACATGGCAGAACGGCTGTCAACCGGAACTGCCGATGAAGGCAGGGGAGTAAAATCCACTCCCCCGTTTTCAGACTTCCGGCCTTTAGAATCATGCCCGTCAACCAGCTCATTCACAAAATCAGTGTTAGAATTCTCTTTAGCGACCTGTCCCATAAGCTTTTTATCATCCGCCATAACAGCATCGGTATCAGTCAGGGACGATTTCTGCCAATCCGTCGCCAACGCTTCATTCCGGCGCATAATTTCATTAATTTTGTTAATCTTGACCTTAGAGAGATCAACCATTTTTTGAAGCTGCTGATAAACCGCGGTCAATGACTTCTGTACCACCGGGCTCCAGCTTGTATCCTTCTTGATGAAACCAGTCTGCTGCAGGACATCAACAAGATTATTCAGGAAACCAACCGGTTTAATTTTAGGCTTCTCATTCTCTACTGTATTTATGGTCTGCCCGAGCAATTCCTGCAGGCGGGCCATGCTCATAATCTTCTGGCCGCCCTCTCCGGCCTTTCCGCCAGCGGTCAACGCCTGGTTAAGACTGCCTGGAAACATCTCTAGAAGCTGTCCTCTGGTAAGTCCCGCCGCTCCCAGCATATCCCGGAACTGCCTCATATCGGCATTAGAGACCTTAGCCGCCCGCCAACCATCATGGGCAGCCCGGCCATTCTGTGCCTGAAGCCTGGCAGCACTTAACTTCTCAAGACCTTTAAGATAGGCCTTAAGGTCAAAACCGCCTTTATCATTAACACTTTTAGCTGCCAGGGCGGACAGGGCGGCAGGATCAACTCCCATACGTTCAAGCATGGACTCCATAACCGGCAGATCGGTCTCCGGGGCTGTAACCGTTCCCGGTTGCCGCATGGTCTGAAAGTGTTGTTCCAGGGCGGCAAGTATATCCCGTAAATTTACCATGCCCTTATCATTAAGTTGTTTCTGCCAGGCAGCGAGTTCTTTACCGCTCATCCCGGCCGCGGCTGCCAGCTTTCGCAACATATCCATACTCTTAAGCTGAAAACTCCACTCACCGGCATTATGTTGATTGGGCTGGGTTGATAGATTCTTGAGATCGGCTAATAGCTGCTGGAGGAAAGCGGCAATATTTGCCCTTGATTCATCATCTCTGCTTTCGGCCTTTTGCCGTTTTTTGTCCTGAGTTGTCTGTTGATCTTTAATAGTGCGGTGTTTCACCCCAAGTTGAGCACTCCGGGCCTGGCGTTCAGTCCGTACCTTTTTGTCGAGATAACGGGCAAAATTATCCTCTTGCCCTGGATCAACCTGGGCCTTGGGATCAGGCCGGTCGCCAGGCCGCGGAACAGCAAGGTAATTATTAACCATTATGTTTGACATTTATCTCTCCCTCATTGTCCACCTTGCGGTAAAGAGTTCACAACCATCATTTCCGGGCCAAAGAGACCGATATCCATCCATGAAGCAAGGGCCGTGCCATAATCAGCAGACATTCAGTTCTGCTGAACAAAATACGGCCATGGAGCAGTAACCGCCATCAAATCAAGGGATTATGAACTATTTATTTATGAAAGCTGCCGGGAACGGGGTGGGTTATCGGTATGGCCGTAAAGCGATAGGGAAATAATGACGACTACCGCCAAAGGTATAAATCAAAAAAAGGGGGAAAAAATTTCCGATCTGAGAAAGGTAAAAACGACTGGACAGCGGCCGGAGATCTGATCCAGCCTTCATGGCGCTGTTTTCTGCCTGCGTAACTTAAGCAGCGCCATTGAGAGATTATATTTTGACAGCTGGCACTTTTACACATCACACTCGCAAGCAACATGATGTGCAACATATTGAATTTGTTACTTTTAAAATAGAGTCCTGGTTCGCCAGGTTGTTTGGATGAACAGCAGCTCTTCCACCTTACTTACCCTCTACAATTTCATTCAAGTCACTAACCGCTTTAGTCAATTCTCCGGTTTCATTAACTACCGCCTCGGCGGCGGCGGCGAGTTCCTCGGAATTGGTGGCAAGACGTTGAATACCATTATCCATCTCATTAGTAGCGGAATTAATCTGACTGATGCCATCGGTCTGCTGGCTGGAGGCCTCACTGATCTCGGCAATTAGAACAGCTGTCTTCTTAATAGTGGCAGCTACCTCATTAATCACCGCAGCCACCTCATCAACCTTTTCCCCGCCTTCGGCGGCATGCCGGGCCGACACTTCAATGAGCTGCTGAGAATTATCCACTGAACTTGAGGTGCTCTGGGCCAGATTTCTCACCTCATCTGCTACCACCGCGAAACCAGCCCCGGCCTCTCCCGCCCTGGCCGCCTCCACCGCGGCATTAAGAGCCAGAAGATTGGTCTGAAAGGCAACACTCTCAATGTCCCGGATAATAGCCGAGAGCTTTTCGCTGTCATCTTTTATCTGCCCCATATGCTCCAGCATGATCTTCATATCCTCTTCCGCCTCATTAACCTGCACCTCATTACGGCGCATAAATTCATTGGTATGCTGGGCATTTTCATCATTCTGCCGAATCATGGCGGTAATTTCCTCAAGAGAGGCGCTGGTCTCTTCAAGGGATGAGGCCATGGAGGAAGCCATATCGGCATTAACCTGAGCGTTATTGGCCGCGACTGCGGTCTCCTCAACTATACGGCTGGCTCTCTCCCGCAAAGAGACAATAACCCCCTCTATTTTACGGGTAAGATTCTCCACAATAAAACCGGAGCAGGAGAGAACAATAATCAGGACAATTATCCCGCTGACAATAAAAATAATATTAAAGCGCCTGACCTCGTTTATTTGAGCCTTTTTGAGCTTAGCCAGATCCTTACGCAGATGATCAACCATGGCCTTGGAGTACTGCATCACCGTATAAAAGCTGGTTAAATAATCGCCATTAAAGGTATCCTGGGCCAATTCCGGCTGATCATCGGCCAGAGCGGGAAGAATTTTGTTTCTGAGCAACGAGGCCATTCTTTTCCAGGCAGCACCAGCCACCCTGGCTTCCTTGACTACATCCGGCGCCCGCCTGATATTATGACACGATATACAGCGTTTACCCTTACCGCCCTTTTGCTCGCCTACGGCATAAAGCAGGCCGTTAACAATATCATCAAGCCTCTTGATATTGCCCTGAATATTTTTGGCATCATCCTCATCATAATCTGCCAGCAGGGGCTGCAGATCACTGTTTAGTTTATTAAGGTTGACCCTGGTTCGGGCCACCTGATCAATGGTGTCGTATTTGAATTCAATCCCCTGATATGTCTCACCGCCAATCTTAACCCGCGAGATAACCACCACTGCGGCCGTTATGATAACGACAAGAGAAAGAGAGACAAAAGCAACCAGCATAAATAATTTTTTTCGCAGCCCCACCGCGCGCTCCTTTTTTATCATCGCAGTTATTCAACAATGCTTCCCCTTTGAATAACCATATTAGAGGAGTTAAGGGTAGTTTACATCCTAACCTCAACACTTTAGCCACATAAATATGGTGAACAGAGATAATTATAGAGGGATTACGGCACGAAAAACAAGTTTTTTCTGGATAGGGGAAAGAAAAGGAAGCTATTTGCTCCCCAGCATACCGAGTTGCTTGCTGACCGCGACAGCCTTGGCCTGTTCGAGCTTGGCAATAACTTTGGCCGCCAGATCGGTTTTCATGGCCCGCAGAACGCGGGTAGTTTCAAGATCAGACATGGCATTAAGCAGCGGGGCAAGTTTGGAGGGACTCATAGCAGAGTATATCTTTATGAGCTTTTTAAAATTTTTATTTTTAACTGCCTGATATTCCGCCATACCCGCGGCAAGACGGGCCTCAAAATTCTTTTGCATCCTGGCAAGACGGGTAATTCTCTTATCAATATCAGCCTTCATGGCCGCCAACTGCTTCTTCTTAATCTTCAAGGCTTCCTCCTGAGCCCGCACTGCGGCTTCCCGCTTCCGCAAGGCCTGCGTCCTCTCTAAAGCCACGGCCCCGGCCTTACGCAGAGGCTGACCAGCAGCGGTATGGGCCGCGAAAGGCCGCGCGAGGACGATGAGACAGATTATGATCGTTAAGACCAATATCCGTCTAATAAAATTTTCGGGTGATTTTTTCCGACCGCTCAAAATATAAGCCCCATTGTCTTTGCCATCCCTGACTCTATCGAAAACGCAAGACAGCCTGTTCATCACTTTCTTTTTGCTCTTTGCGTAATTCCTCCTGGCGGTAGAGCTTAAAATCTTTTTCCTTTAAACGTTCAACAATCTGCCGCTCCTTCATCCGGGCCACCAACTCGGCCCTTACCACGGCAATGGCCTGTTCCTGGGCGGCAATGGCCTGATATTGAAAGATAATTTCCCGGTCTTTGCGCTCAATATTCTCCACGTAAAAAGAGTACATGGCCGCAGCCATGGTTCCCTGTTTGTAACTGGTTAAGGTATCCAATGCCTCTAACCTTTTTGTCTGCAGCTCAATTAGATAGGCCTTATGGTTTTCCAGAACATAGAGCTCGCGAGCCAATTTTAACTGCGCCTGTTCCTCTATATTACGGCGAACATTGAGCAGGGTTTCCAATTTATAATGATAGGCCATTGTCTGCCTAATTTATTAAGGCCGCGAGGGCATCAACACTGTCCGTGAGCGAGGCGGTTTCATCTACCTGCTGGCAGAGATAACCGTTTAAGTCATCAATCATATTTATGGCCTCATCAATTTTGGGATTACTCCCCTTGGCATAGGCCCCGATATTAATCAGATCCTCTGATTTTCTATATACTGCCATGATTTCCAAAAATTTACGGGCCTTAATCATATAATCTCTGTCCATAACATCGGGCATGCAACGGCTGATGCTGGATAGAATATCAATGGCCGGATAATGGCCCTGAGCCGCCAGATCACGACTTAGCACCACATGACCATCAACAATAGAGCGCACGGCATCGGCAATGGGTTCATTCATATCATCACCCTCCACCAGCACGGTATAAAGGCCGGTTATACTGCCCTTGCCCTCACAGGTTCCGGCCCGTTCCAGCAGTTTTGGTA
>CAZZJP010000040.1:0-11867 GCA_964654555.1 uncultured Desulfobulbia bacterium | reverse complement strand
GACAATTCTTACGAAAATCAAGCCTTGACGAATTGCCACAACTGTTTAATATCCTAAAAGGCGACATGAGTTTTGTCGGCCCCCGGCCCGCTCTTTTTAATCAGGACGATCTGATTGAGTTAAGGACAAAAAAGGGTATACATACTCTTACACCCGGCCTAACCGGCTGGGCTCAAATAAACGGCAGGGATGAACTGCCGATTCCGGTAAAAGTTGATTTGGACGAGTATTATTATAAAAACCGTTCTTTTCTACTGGATATGAGGATATTGCTCATGACACTTTTTAAGGTCATGCGTTGCGAGGGGGTAGATCATTGAATTGCCAAGGGTTGCCGACGGTTACAAACCCCTGTTTTCCCCCTTTATATGCTTCAAAAACTGCTTGTAATTAATTCTACATTATGGTTAACCGTCCATTTTACGGGCGTGTCTGAAGGCCCGTAAATAAGCCATCACATATTGAACGCCCTCATTATTTGGATGGCTGTCTGTGACGGTAAAAGCATAAAATAAAAGGATCAACAGATTATTATGACAAAAAAAGCATTAATAACCGGTGTAACCGGACAGGATGGCGCCTATCTCGCTGAATTTCTGCTTGCCAAAGGCTATGAAGTTCACGGGCTTAAACGACGCTCATCTTCATTTAATACCGACCGCATAGACCATCTCTATCAAGACCCCCACGCGGCTAACCGCAACTTTATACTCCACTACGGTGACATGACTGACTCAAGCAGTCTGGTGCGGATAATTCAGGCCGTGCAGCCGGATGAGGTATATAACCTGGCGGCCCAGAGCCATGTGGCGGTCTCTTTCGAGGAACCGGAGTACACGGCTAACTCAGACGCTCTCGGCACCCTGCGCCTGCTTGAGGCCATCAGAATATTGGGGCTGGAGAAAAGAACCAGGTTTTATCAAGCCTCCACCTCTGAACTTTTCGGCAAGGTTCAGGAAACGCCGCAGAAGGAGACAACCCCATTCTACCCCCGCTCCCCCTATGCCGCCGCCAAGCTCTACGCCTACTGGATTACGGTTAACTACCGTGAGGCATATGGCATGTACGCCTGTAACGGTATCCTCTTTAATCATGAATCTCCCATCCGCGGCGAGACCTTTGTCACCAGAAAAATCACCCGGGCCTTGTCTCGAATAAAGCTCGGGCTCCAGGATTGTCTATACCTTGGCAACTTAGACGCCAAACGGGACTGGGGACATGCTAAGGATTACGTGGAGATGCAGTGGCTCATGCTGCAGCAGGATGAGCCGGAGGATTTTGTCATTGCCAGCGGCGAGCAGTACAGTGTGCGTGACTTCGTTGATGCCGCCTCCCGGGAAATCGGCCTCTCCATCTCCTGGCAGGGGCAGGGCATGGAAGAAAAGGGCTATGATGCCCATGGTTCATGCATAGTCGAGGTTGATCCGCGTTATTTCCGCCCCACAGAGGTCGAAACTCTTCTGGGCGATGCCGGCAAGGCCAAAGAAAAATTAGGCTGGTCAACCAAAATCCCCTTCGCGGAACTGGTGGCTGAGATGGTGCGTGAAGATCTGAAAACCGCCGAGCGGGATGAGTTGGTTAAACGTAAAGGCTATAAGGTCTTTGAGCATAATGAATAAGCGCCATACCCGGTTGCCCGACTGAATACTTACCAAAATTTCATGCGAAAAACAGACAAAATATACGTGGCTGGTCATAGAGGCCTGGTCGGAAGTGCCATTATCCGCCGCCTGCGAGCTAAGGGTTACAACAATATTGTAACCCGTACCCATACGGAACTTGAGCTGACCGATCAGCATGCTGTGGATGATTTTTTCAGCGCCGAGTGCCCGGACTATGTCTTTCTCGCTGCCGCCAAGGTCGGCGGTATCGCGGCCAACAATACCTATCCGGCCGAGTTTATTTATCAGAACCTGACCATCCAGACCAATATAATTCACGAGTCCTACCGGGCAGGGGTTAAGCGTTTGTTATTTCTGGGTTCTTCCTGCATTTACCCTAAGGAATGTCCACAGCCCATGCGAGAGGAATATCTCCTCAGCGGGCCGCTTGAGCCCACCAACCGCCCTTACGCCCTGGCCAAGATCGCCGGTATCGAGATGTGCTGGGCCTATAACCGCCAGTTTGGCACCAGATTCATGGCCGTAATGCCCACCAACCTCTATGGCCCAAATGATAATTACGACCTCAAAAATTCCCACGTTATGCCGGCCCTGATCCGTAAAATGCATGAGGCGAAACAATGCGGCGCCAAAGAAGTAGTGGTGTGGGGTACCGGCACACCGAGGCGTGAATTCCTCTACAGCGATGATATGGCGGCGGCCTGCCTCTATCTCCTGGAACAAACCGCCGAAAATCTGCGGGCGCTGCTCAATAATGAACACCCGCCGTTGGTTAATATTGGCTGCGGCACTGACTTGACCATCCGGGAACTGGCGGAGATAATCCGAGATGTGGTTGGCTTTAACGGCGCCCTAACCTTTGATCCATCCAAGCCCGATGGTACGATGCAGAAATTATTGGATGTAAGCAGGCTGAACAAAATGGGCTGGCAGGCCACTACCTCTCTGCGAGACGGCATCGCCTCTGTCTATGAGAAATATCTACAGAATTCGTAACTTGAGATTATAAAAAAGATAGGTAATTATTCAGCCTGATACATAGAAATAACAATAACCCCAGAGTTGTAACTGTTCAAGAAAGCGCAAATTCCGGATGTGCCCGAGATGCCCTGGACTTTGCCGATCCGCGGGCGGCGGGCTCTGGCCTCAGGCTGTGAACGGTGTCGTCTCCCCTTGAGGCCGCCGGCTTAGAACAGAAGACAGTAGCCCCTTACGCGGCCTTGAACTTGTTGTTTTTGCGGTGATACATCCCCCCGTGTTTGCGCTGAGCCGAGGGAATAGCGGGCCGGGCAAGCTCAATAGAGACATTTTTGCCATTGATGGTAAAATGCTGAAAGGCGTTAAGTATTTGGGGGGTAAAGCGGCTGTCGGCCTCCAGCGTCACTTTGTTGCGCATAATCTCAATCTTACCGACCGTGATTTTTCCACCGCCGGGAGCTCTGTTAATCGCGCCGATGAGTCCCTGGGGCAAAATTCCATCCCGGCGGCCGACATTAAGCGAAAAACGGGCAAACTGCGGCCGGCCGCGGTGACCGGCATTGGCCTTTGATGTATCCCAGCCCGTGCGCTCCTTGTTCAGCCGCTGTTTTCTGCTCTTCTCATTGACCTTCAGATTAAGGTCAGGGGCATTTTTATAATATTTCAGAAAACGGTTGAACTCCAGAGAGACAAATTTTTTGATCAACTCCTCCCGGCTCAGCTCGCCAAGTCTAACCGCTATTTCGTCATAAAGAGGATCAATCTGACCGTGATCGACCTCAACAGCGGCAACGCTGTCCATGAGGTTTATCAGTTGTTTCCGGCAGATTTCCGCCCCGGAGGGAATGCGGCACTGTTTAAATTTCTTTTGAATTTTCTTCTCAATCTGTTTAATCTTAAACCGCTCGTTCATCTGCACCAGGGCGATGGACACCCCCGTATGCCCGGCCCGGCCGGTACGGCCGCTGCGATGGGTGTAACCGGCAATATCATCGGGCAGATTATAATTAATTACATGGGTCAGATCGTTAACGTCAAGGCCGCGGGCCGCCACATCCGTGGCCACTAATATCTGCAGATTCCTGGCGCGAAACTTTTTCATTACCTGATCGCGCTGGGCCTGCGACAAATCGCCGTGCAGAGCATCAGCGTTATAGCCGTCCTGGATCAATTTATTAGCGACATCATTGGTGTCCTGCCGGGTTCGACAAAAGATAATCGCATAGTTATTTGGGCAATTATCAACAATCCGCTTTAAAGCCGCGTAACGATCACGACTGTTCACAAGATAATATTCATGCTGAACATTTTCGGCCCCGGCGTTACGCCGGCCGATGGTAACCTCAACCGGGTCAGACATATAACGTCCGGCAATATTGGCCACCTCTTTGGACATGGTAGCCGAAAACAACAGGGTATTTTTTTCCGCCGGAGTCTGAGCCAGAATGGCGTTTAACTCATCCTGAAAACCCATCTGCAGCATCTCATCCGCCTCATCAAAAACCGCGTAACGTACCTTGGATATATCTACCTTACCCCGGTTAATCAGATCATTCAGACGGCCGGGAGTAGCCACGATAACCTGAACCCCCTTGCGCAGAGCCTTAATCTGGGGCTCAATGCTGGTGCCGCCATAAACGGCGAGAACCCTTACCCCCTCCACAAAACGGGCGTAAGAGGCCAAATCCCTCGAGACCTGCATGCAAAGCTCCCTCGTCGGGCAGAGAATAAGACCCTGGGTCTGACGGCTTCCGGGGTTGATTAACTGAATCAGGGGCAGACCGAAAGCCGCTGTTTTACCAGTGCCGGTTTGAGCCAGACTGACCAGATCCACCCGGCGTTCCAGCATCAGAGGGATAACCTCGGCCTGAACCGGAGTTGGTTCCACAAAGCCGAGAAGCGACAAACCTTTAATAATATCATGCCGAATGCCAATGTCTGCGAATGTATTCATAATTTTTATCTTTAGAATTAGGAGAAGTAAAGAAATTGCCAGGAGGATGGAGATGGACGGCGAATTGACTGGATTAATGGAATCCCGCCCTTACACAATGCAGGAGAACAAAAAAAAAGACAACCCACGCCAAGAGAGGGCAGCCCGACGCAAAAACCGAATATGCTACTCGATACCGAGAAACAAAGCAAGGTATTTATGCATATAAATATTATAGGGGCAGCACCACGTTGAAGCTACAAATTAAAAAGCCCTTTTTTATTGGCACGGAGTATGGGCCTTGCAATACGCCCTTGATCTATCCGGTAAGCCTTAAATTGCCGCCGGGGGACAGTTTCCAAAATCTGCTCCTCAGAGAAGTTGATAGCGGTCAAAAGAGATTGATAAAAGCGGCAGACCGGGCCGTTGTTTTTTTATCCAGGCCATAAGGCGGCGTTTTAATACACTGCGGGCCAGGGTAAAACGTTTCAGATCAGCCAGGCTCTGATTCCTGAAAAACTGGTAGATCAAATCACGGACAATCTCACGGGAGACCGGCAGCGCGGCTTTCCCGGCGCTTTGCACAAACAAGGTCACATCAACGGTAAGCACCACGGACGTATGATTGGCCGCTGGAACGGCCACAAAAAAAGACTTCAGGGGCCATTTTAGACTTCGCTGACCTGCCGCCAGGCCGAAATACGTTTCTTTCGACAGCTCCGCGACAGGCGGTGCGGGCCGGGGAACCTTGACGCCAGCTCTGGGCTTTAGCTTTAATTGATTTAAGTGCCCGCCTTGCTTAGTTATCGGCGGGCCTGCCGCAGATGGCAGTTTACGGGGAGAAGGAGGCTTAACCACCTGAAGGGACAAAGCTGGTTTCTGAGGTTCAGCAGCGGGACGCAGAAAAAATATTAACAAAAAAATCGATAACAGCAGGGCACCTGCCAAGGTGATTTTAAAAGGCCGGGGCAGAGATATAATTTTCTTAAACGCCTTGCTGACTATGCCCTTTGAAAGACTGCCAGCCGGGGATACTGGTGCAGTATTTTTCCCGCCGCCCTGATTTTTTCTGGTTTCCGCGGGCAATTTTTCCTGCTCATCTTCCAGGAAGAAAGGGCTGCTGTCCTCCCCGGCCGGGGAAAACATTTCATCATCATCGGCAAAGGCCTCGCCCCAGTCTTCCCCAATATCACTCCCATCATTCTGCCCTGGTTTGTTGGCCGGCTTTGCCATGTTGTAATTAACCTGTAAGCATTACAGCCGCCCCCAGAGACGGGCTGGAAAAATACTGCCATATTAAGCCCAGAGAAAAAACCGGACAAGAGGTAAAATAGACTTTGTAACTATTCAGTTACGCTCTGGGGTTATTGTTACTTCTATGCACCACGCTGAATAGTTACAAGTTAGTTTTGTTACCTGGAAGCTAAGGACTTGTTCCTCAATAACCTTTACATCCTGCTTGTCTTTTTTGCCATCCTCTGCGTTGCACAAACGGTTACATAGTTCAACTATGCGCCCGTTTGTACGCCTTGATTATGACAAAAAATCCTACGCAATATTGTAAAGTTTATTTCGTCACAAGTCCTAAGGCAGATAACCTGCCCTAAATTATGAGAGTTGTATTTACCAGGCGGCTACAAAACCTTGTTGATTTTCTCACCCAGAATATCAGCGGTAAAGGGTTTAACAATATACTGGCTGACTTTGGCCTTCACCGCCAGGATGATATTATCCTGCTGCGCTTCAGCCGTTACCATTATAAAGGGGATATTGGCGGTATCAGGAGTACTTCGCACATTTTTCAGGAGTTCAAGACCGGTCATCTTGGGCATATTCCAGTCAGAGATAATAAGATCTATCTTTTCCTGTTTCAGACGATCCATGGCCGTGGTTCCATCGTCTGCCTCAATTATATGTTTATAGCCTAACTGGGTCAGAATATTTTTAACAATTCGACGCATGGTAGCGAAATCATCGACTACCAAAACTTTAGTATTAGCTGGATCTGGCATTTTATTGAATTTCTCCCATGGCGTGAATTGCCTTTAACCTGTTGTCAGGCAACATAACGTAACAAAGCGCGTAAACCATTATATAGCAATCATATAGAAAAAATAAAGACAATATCAATGAAAATCTTTTGATTTAAAGAAAATGGCTGACGACTGACCTTCCAAGGGGGCTAAGAACCCGCAAAAAGCAACATGGCGGGCATTGCGCTTAGGTTTGCCAGACTCGGATGTGACAATTAAGCAAAACCACGGGAGTAACAGGGCCGCGGTGAGGGTTTCGCGATTGGATATATTGTTTTTTCGCGGGCCTCAGGAAGACAAAACCTTCTGAAGTTTTGAGCGCAGCCTGAGGACGGCTTTGCTGTGCATTTGAGAAATTCTTGACTCGGTGTAACCAAGAACCAGGCCAATCTCTTTCATGGTCAGCTCTTCAAAATAATAGAGCGAGATGGTCAACTTTTCGTTACGGGGCAGATTCGCAATAGCCTCGGCCAATAATTCCCTTATCTGGGAGAGACTGATGACCGAGTAAGGATCACTGTCGGTATTATGAAAGATCTCGGCCAGACCCGAGAGATTTAGATTTGAGCCCCGTTTCTTCAACAAATCAATATCCATGAAGGTAACGCCCTTGGTTTCATCGAGGAGTTTCTGAAATTCCTCTAAGGAGATATTCATAACCCGCGACATCTCCTCGTCTGTGGCAGGACGCCCCAGTTTCTTCTCCATCTTACTGTAGGCGGCCTCAATAGCGGTTATCTTGTTGCGGACGGAACGCGGCACCCAGTCCAGGGAACGCAATTCATCAAGCATAGCCCCCTTGATACGGAACTCGGCGTAGGTCTTGAGCTGCACATTTTTGGTGATATCAAACTTGTCTATGGCGTCAATAAGGCCGATAATACCGCTGCTGATCAGGTCATCAATGGCAACTTGAGCCGGCAGCCGCGAGGCCAGACGGGAGGCGATATATTTAATCAACGGGGTATAGGTAAGAATCAATTCATGACGTTTTTCAGGGCTGATATGTCCTCCAGTCCCTTGAAAATACACCTGAGTGTAATCCTTGAATTTTGGGTTCTTAGCTTTGTTCATTTATCCAATATCCGGTCTCTCCGCTTTCCGGGGCTGACCAGCCCCTGTTATTCAGCGCTCAAACACCCGGTTCCAAAAAAATTTAATATTGCCGTCACTAATCTGTTCGGAACCGCCGCTCAGCAATACGGCAGCGGCCTGCCGCAGCATAACACTGGCCTCTGCGTCGGGGAATTTCTCGTTAATCAGCCGCTGGCCTCTCACCGCCACGGTTAATAATTTATCATAAGGAATATGACCAATAAAGTCCAGAGAAAGCGTCTCCAGAAACTGGTCACAGACCTTGTACAGCTGCCGAAAGACATCCATCGCCTCCGATTTTGAGAGGGCCATATTAATAATGATCTTAAAGCGTTTAACATTGTGACGGGTGGAGAGAACCTTGATCAGGGCGTAGGCATCGGTAAGAGAGGTGGGCTCCGGGGTCAAAACGACAATCCGCTCCTGGGCGGCCAGGTTAAAATAGATAACATTATCATTGATGCCGGCCCCGGTATCAATGAGCATGATATCGATTTTATCCTCCAGAGCCGTCATCTCGGTTAAAAAATAAAGCCGCTGCTCCTCATTCAGGGCGGCAAGCTCCATGATCCCGGAGGCGCCAGGCAGGATTTTTATACCCCCCGGCCCTGGAATCATAACCTCAGACAGAGATTTTTCTCCGGTGAAGACATGATGCAGATTATACCTCGGGGTAAGCCCCAGCAGGACGTCAATATTGGCCAGATTAAGATCAGCGTCCAGCACCAGCACCCGCTGACCCGCCGCAGCCAGGGCATAAGCCAGATTGGCGGTAATATTGGTCTTACCCACCCCGCCCTTGCCGCTGGTAACACAAATAACCCTGGGAGATGATTGATGCCTGTCCGCTTTTTTTGTCATAATTCTATTAATCTCAATAAAAGGTATATTTCAGCTTATTGCAGCTGTCAGCAAAGTAACTGCTTTACCGGTTTCCTCTATTATTAAAAGCCCTCAGCCATTCTTAAAAAGCATATTCAGGGAATCTCTGGTCGCCTCAACAAAATCTTCGGGTACCCGCTGGCCGGTACTTAAAAATGATACGGGCAGAGAGGTGGAAGCTATCTGCTGGCAAAGAACAGCGTAGGCCCGGGTTTCATCAAGTTTGGTGAGCATCAGACTACCGATATTCAAGCCGCTGTATGCCTTGATAACCGCGCTCAGGTCTTCTTTCTTGGTGGTGGCACTTAACACCAGATGCGGTACAATACCCTCACCCTGAGCAAACCACTCGCCAAGCTCCGCGAGGTGATTATCATCATAGGGGCTCTTGCCGGCGGTATCTATAATTATTACCTCCTTGTCCCGGTAACGGGCCAGAGCCCGGCCCATATCATTTTTTCGCAGGGCAATCTCACAGGGCAGCCGCATGACCCGGGCGTAAGCCCGCAGTTGATCCGTGGCTCCAATCCGGTAACAATCCATGGAGATCAAAGCCGTGGAGCGTCCCCGGCGCAGGGCGTGCCAGGCTGCCAGTTTAGCGGCGGTGGTAGTCTTACCAACTCCGGTGGTACCCACCAGAGCAATTATTTCCTGGCGGCAGTTAGAGCCGGTAGCAGACAAGTTAATTTTATCAATTACCTGATCCCGCCATTGCCGCACCTCACTGACCGTGGGAGGCGGCCGTTTTCCCTGCTGGGCCGGGGCCTTAACCGCCGGCGGAGGATTGAAGCGAGCGGCCGGTTTATTGAAAATATTGGCAAAACGCAGACGCAGGTCATGGGCCTCGGATTGAATGGCCGCAAGGCCCTCCTGCTCCTTGTCCTCCTGAGCGGCAGCTTTAAGGGCGGGCGGCTCAGGGCGGCGAATGGTACGATAACTATAGGCCGGTTTGATGCCGGACTCCTCAGGCGAATCGGCATGATCCAGAAGGGTATCCAGATCATAATCCATGGCCGCCACCACCTCAACCCGCTGGCTGGCCCCTTTGCCGCCAATGGTTTTAGTGCCCAGGATTATGGCATCATCCCCCAGTTCCTGCTTAACCAGAGCCATGGCGCTTTGATGATTTTTGGCTTCGAAACGTTTAATGCGCATAGTGTAATCTACAATAAATGTAACTGTTCAGGGCACTAAGGCTGAATTTTTTTTCAGCCTTTAATTCAGGGACAGAATGAGCAAAAAAACGTGAGAAAAGTTCAGCCCCCCAGGCTTAGAGGAAAATTTATATTGTTGGGTTTCACCGCGTTCAACGCCAACCTACAGGTAGTGATTTAACCGATGCAAATAAGAGGTCGTTGTGGAAAACGATGAAACTTGAACTTTAAACCATCCAGCTCTATTTTGCATTCACTTCTATAACACCCAATGACTGAATCTGCAGTTGATTGGGCAGCTCGTTATTTGACAAAACGGTTACCTGGGGCATAAAACGCTCCAGCAGCCGCCGCAGATGACGCCGGACTACAGGCGAACAGAGGATAATCGGCTGATAACCATCATTGGTTACCTTCTCAACCATCTTCTGGGCCGCCTCTATGACATGGCGGCTGAGGTTAGGATCCAGATTGAGATAGCTGCCCTGTTCCGTCTTCTGAATTGATTCACGGATAATGTCCTCCACCGGCGGCGACATGGTAAGAACCGACAACTTACCATCTTCCTCTAATTGACCGACAATGGAGCGGGCCAGTTTCTGACGGACATATTCGGTTAAAATATCCGTATCCTTGGTCAGCGGCGCATAGTCGGCCAGAGTCTCACAGATGGTAAGCAGATCCCGGATAGATACCCGCTCGCGGAGCAGGGCCTGCAAGACCTTCTGCAGACCGCCCAGAGGCAGATTTTCCGGCACCAGTTCCTCTATTACCTTAGGATGGGTTTTGGCCAGGTTGTCAAGTAATTTCTGGGTATCCTGACGTCCCAGAAGCTCATCGGCGTGGGTGCGCAGAATCTCGGTAAGGTGAGTGGCAATAACCGTGGAAGGATCAACCACGGTGTAACCGGCCAACTGCGCCTCATCCTTTTTATCCTGCTGAATCCAGATGGCCGGGAGATTAAAGGCCGGCTCAGTGGTGGGGATACCCTCAATATGCCGTTTGGCGGTACCGGAATCCATGGCCAGTTGATGGCCCATCATCACCTCACCCTTGGCAATCTCCACCCCCTTCAGGAGCAGAATATATTCATCGGGTTTAATCTGCAGATTATCACGGACATGCAAAGGCGGCACCACCAGCCCCATATCCATGGCGAACTGCCGCCTGATCCCCCTGATCCTCTCTAAGAGATCACCCTCCTGATTCTCATCAACTAAGGGAATAAGGCCATACCCCACCTCTAACTGCAAGGCATCTAAGGGTAAAAGGGCCTCAACAGTCTCCGGCGAGCCTGGCGGCGGCTCAGCGGCGGTCTTTTCCTCCTCCGACTTCTTGGCCCCGGCCAAGGCCTGCTGCTGGAAGCTGAAATAGCTGGTAGTCCCCACAATAACACCCATGACGAAGAAGGGGATATGGGGCAGGCCGGGCACCATGGCAAAGAGAATGATAATACCAGCCGAGACGCCCAGGGCCTGGGGCTGCATGCCGAATTGTTTGGCAAGTTCCGCGCCCATGGTCATATCAGAGGCCGCCCGGCTGACGATAATACCGGCGGCAGTTGAGATAATAAGCGATGGAATCTGCGCCACGAGACCGTCACCAATAGTGAGCAGGGTATAGGTCTGCAGGGCCTGGAGTATGCCCATTTTATTGCTTATAACCCCGATAAAGAGGCCGCCGCAAATATTGATGGCCATAATAATAAGACTGGCAATGGCCTCCCCGCGCACAAATTTAGCCGCGCCGTCCATGGCCCCGTAGAACTCTGCCTCCTGGGAGATATCAGAGCGCCGTTTCTTGGCTCCGGCCTCGTCAATAAGCCCGGCGTTCAAGTCGGCGTCAATGGCCATCTGCTTACCGGGCATGGCATCAAGGGTAAAACGGGCCGCCACCTCGGCGATACGGCCGGAACCCTTAGTGACAACGATAAAATTAATCAGCACCATAATCAGAAAAATAATAAGCCCGACGGCATAATTACCGCCCACCACAAAATTGCCAAAGGACTCAATTACCCGCCCCGCCGCCCCCGGCCCCTCATGACCGTGCAGAAGAATAAGCCGGGTTGAGGCAATATTTAACGACAGGCGGTAAAGGGTAGTCAGCAGCAGGAGAGACGGGAAGGATGAAAAATTTAAGGGGTTGGTATTATACATGGACATCAGGA
>CAZZJP010000039.1:0-11885 GCA_964654555.1 uncultured Desulfobulbia bacterium | reverse complement strand
GGCAGCATATCCCCGAGGCGGTTCGGCCATTCAATAACGCATAATCCCTCTCCGTACAGATAATCCTCCAGCCCCAGTTCATCGTCCACGCTCAGTTCCTGTAAACGATAGAGATCCATATGATAGAGGGGCAGACGGCCTTGATATTCATGGATGATGCTGAAGGTGGGGCTGGTGATATAATTGTCCTGTACTCCCAGGCCCTGGGCGATGAAACGGGTGAGGGTGGTTTTGCCCGCCCCGAGATCACCGCTTAGAGTGATGATACCGCCGGGGCGGGCCTCAGCGCCCAGCCGCCGCCCCAGGGCTTTGGTTTCTTTCAGGTTGGCGAGGATAATGGTACATGGATAGATTTTGGTTTCCAAGGGCCCTTGAGTTATTTTCTGGTCTGTTTATGGCAGAGCAGACAGCGGTATTTGGGTGGATGCTTTTTGGGCAGCGGTACCTCACCCTTGGGATTATGACATTTCTCGCAGAATTGTTCAGCCGCCTTTTTACCCATATTCTGGAAGCGTTGGTGGATTTTATCCTGCGGCAGTTTTTTGGTGGTTTCAGGCGGAGCGTTCCAGAGAAAGAGGAAGAGGGCGGCACAGAAAACCACGAATAATACATTATAGAAAATGGTCTTTTTTTTGTCGTAGCGCATTATTTTCTCCTTTTTTGTTCTAGAGGTCTGGCCTTTAATACATTTCCAGCAGGCGGAAATCCAGGAGGCCTGACCGCATGGCCAAGACTATCATTTCCAGGGCGGTTTGGCAAATAACTTTGTTGCCGCTGAAAAATTTCTGCATCCGTTGATGCCGCCGGTGCCGGTTGATGAGCCGGTGCAGGCGGCGGGGGCTGTACGTCGGATCGATAATGGCGCGGGCGATTTCCCGGCCGGAGATAATTGCCGGATATATCCCCTCGCCGGTAAAGCCGGAGGCCAAGCCTGCCGCGTCCCCAGTCAGAAAGACATGGCCGAAATTCCAGCCCCGGTAATCAAAATTTATTAAGGCGGCCCGAGCCCGGCAGCCCGTGAGGTTTATATTTCGTGCCGCGGCCCAGCCGCGCAGACGCTTCTCCATAAGGGCCGGCGGCAGGTCATGGCGTTCGGCGTATATGCCGATGGAACTGCTTCCGCGGTGGGGAAATATCCAGGCGTAACCGCTGTTAAAGCGGGCGGCGTCAAGATGCCATTCCATGTGAGGGAACCGGCGCGGGATCTGAAAATTTATTCCGGTTCCCATCTTGACGGCCGGCAGCCGCAGGTAACGCCGGACAATGGACGCGCTGCCATCCGCTCCCACCAGATTTTTATAAGACAGCCGCCCTTCTGGGGTAATGACATGGGTGGCGGTAATACTCAAGGCCGGGCAGCCGCCGGCAATAACCGCTCCGGCCTCTCTGGCCTTTTGCGTCAGCCATTGGCCGAGACGCTCTCGGTTGACGGTGGAGATAATGGGGTTTGGGGAGCGAAGCACCGCCCGCTGCCGCGGGGTGTAAACATACTGGGCTGGGAAGGAACCCTCTATCAATTCATCCGGCAGCTGCAACTCCTGTCTGGCGCCCCAGGGTATACCGCCGGCGCAGACCTTGGGGCCGGGCCGTTTACGCCGTTCCAGGACAATGACCCGGCGGCCATGCCTGGCGAGAGCGGCGGCACAGCTCAGGCCCGCCGGCCCGCCGCCGATAATGATGGTGTGAAAGTAGTCCATCTTCTTTGCAAAAGGGGGCAGTATGTATTATATAGGTGCGAGGTTTGAAGGATTCAATAACATTGTCCACTATGTTCTGTAAACAAAAAGTGTAACTGCTCAGTGGCGCTCAATCTGAGGCCGGCGCTTTTTTGAACATTTAACGCTCATGGTTAAAAAAAGTTTATCCGCCTTGGTTGAATTGTTACCAATAAATGTGAATTTGGAAAGGGTGTAATAATGACTGTATCATTAAAACGAATGGATAGGCCCAGGCGCGGATTGCGGCGTTTTGTGATCTTGTTTGTCCTGGTTCTAACTGGAGCCGCCATTTTTCTCGCGTTCAAGTTTCTGGAAATGGAGCCTCCGGTTATTAATCTCTCCATACAGAATCGTCTCCTGGGCCGCCAGAGTAGTTTAGCACTGCGGATTACTGATAAAAAGAGCGGGGTGCGGGATTTTGTGGTTTTGCTGCGGCAGGGTAAGCACGATATAGTTCTCATGCATAGGCGGTTTGTCAGAAAGGGCGGTCTTACCGGAGGGCCTCCGGTGGTGACAGAGACAGTAAAGATTGACGCGGCCGCTCTCGGGCTTACCGACGGCCGGGCGGATCTGCTGGTGAAGGCCCATGATTTCTCCTACTGGCATTGGGGACGGGGCAATGAGGCGGCGGCCTCCTATCCGCTCATCTTTGATACCAAGGCCCCTAAACTGCGTATTGTGGACGGCCCGCGTATGATAAAACCGGGCAGCGCCGGTATTATTATCTATCGGGCCAATGAGGAGTTAAGCAGGAGCGGATTGAATATTAACGGCCATTATTTCCCCGGCTTTCCCGTCAAGGTCAGGGGGCGGGGGATCTATGGAGCCTTGATCGGCCTGCCCTATAACACTGAAATAATCAAAACGGCCTTTATTACCGCGGTCGATCGGGCCGGTAATGAGGGTAGATTAAATATCGGTCTGGAGGTTCGCAAGACCATAAAACATCGGGACAGGATAAATATCAGTGAATCCTTCCTTAAACTGAAAATGCCGGAATTCGCCCAAAATTATCCAGAGATGAAGGGTTCGCTTCTAAAGGAATTCCTTTATGTTAATAACGAAATAAGGCATCGAAATGCTGCTAAAATAAGGGAGATATGCCTGCATACCAGTCCGCAGCGTTTCTGGAAGGGGCGTTTCGAGCGGATGCGGCGCAGTTCTCGGCGGGCCGGGTTTGCTGATTATCGAACCTATTATTATAAGGGCCGGGTGATTGATCATCAGGTGCATAAGGGCCTTGATCTGGCTTCAATACGTCACGCTCGGATACAGGCGGCCAATGCCGGTAAAGTGGTCTATGCCGATTATCTTGGTATTTATGGTAATGTGGTCATCCTTGATCACGGCCAGGGCCTTTTCAGTCTCTACGCCCATTTAAGCCAGATTAAGGTGGCGGTGGGAGATATGGTTAAAAAGGGCGGGCTGCTGGGGCGGAGCGGTCATACCGGCATGGCGGGGGGGGATCATCTCCATTTCGCCATTCTGGTGGACGGGATCTTTGTCAATCCCGTCGAGTGGTGGGACAAGAACTGGGTACGCCTGAATATTGAGCAGTATCTGCGCTGAAATTCTCCAAGATAGAAAATGTCTCTTATCCGAATTCTGCCGGAGGATCTGGCCAATAAAATAGCCGCCGGTGAGGTGGTTGAGCGGCCGGCCTCGGTGGTTAAGGAATTGGTCGAGAACGCCATTGACGCCGGGGCGAAAAATATTGCCGTGGAGATTGAGGGGGCCGGCACCGGATTGATTCGGGTTATTGATGACGGCATGGGGATGGATGAGGACGATATGCTGCTCTCCCTGGAACGGCATGCCACCAGTAAACTGCGTGACGTCTCTGAACTTATGGCCATTAATACCCTGGGCTTTCGGGGGGAGGCTATTCCCAGTATTGCCTCGGTCTCTAAACTTATCATCACTTCCCGCCAGGCGGCGGCCCCCTTAGGCAGCCGCTTAGAAAGCCGTTTCGGCAGGCTGGTCAAGGTACATGAGATGGGGGCCGCTCCCGGTACTGTACTGGAAATCAGAAATCTCTTCGCTAATGTTCCCGCCCGTCGAAAATTCCTTAAATCCATTGCCACCGAAACGGCCCATATTGATGAGGCGGTGCGCTCCTATGCCTTGATTCATAATGAAATCGGCTTTTCCCTGCGGGTTAAAGGACGGCTTGTTTTTGATCTTGTCCCTGGGCGCGGGGAGGAGCGGGTGCGCCGCGCCCTTGGTCTAAGTGATATTGAACTCCTGACTTTGCCGGATCAAGAGCAGGGAATGGAGATCAGGGTTGGGGGCTATCTCCTGCTGCCCGAGGAGGAAACGGCGAGGTCGGCCAGGCTTTGGCTTTTTGTTAACGGCCGGATTGTGAAGGATAGAATGCTTGGCCATGCCGCAGCCGAGGGGATGCGGGACTTTCTGATGAAGGGCCGCCGGCCGGCCGGAGTGCTGTTTATTGATCTGCCGCCGGCGGTGGTGGATGTAAATGTTCATCCCGCCAAACAGGAAATTCGTTTTCAGCACTCCAGTCAGGTGCATGGCGCCGTAGTGGCCGCCGTTCATCAGGCCCTGAAAAGGCGGCAGGATGAATTAAGAGACAAAATTTTTATGCCTGTGGATAACGCTGCCTTAGAGACAGGGGGGCTGTCTGCCCGGAAGCGTCCTCAAGGCGCTGAATTAAGGCGGGAGGATAAACCAGCAGCCGTCAGGGGCGAATCACCAGTCTCGAAGGTGGTGGAACCGACTCCAGCCCCGGCCTTTCAGGCCAGGATTGAGGAGGTGACAGGGGAATATCAGGCTGATGAGGCCCTGATATCCAGGGCGGAATTTGAGTCAGGCGGGAGTGGAAGTGCCGAGGAACTACTCTTTAAAATGCCGGAGGGCTCAGACCGGCTGCCGCCTGGTATCTGCTACGCCGGACAGTTCATGGAGACCTATCTGCTCTTTGAGTTCAGTAAAGGTCTCATGGTGATAGATCAGCATGCCGCCCAGGAACGTCTTTTGTTTGAGGACTTGAAGCAGTCATATAACCGCCGGGCTCTGGTCAGCCAGTGCCTGATGTTCCCGGAGATGGTGGAGGTCACCACCTCCGATATGCAGACTTTGGAACAGTATAGCGCCGAGATCAGCCGTCTCGGGCTGGAGATCAGTCCTTTCGGCGGCAGCAGTTTTGTGATTAAGGCGGTACCGGCCCTCATGGCCCATCTTTCGCCCATGGATATTCTGCGGGATGCCCTGGCCCGTTTCGCGGACAGCGGTAACGCTCAAGGCCCCCGGGGCGGTATAGAGGCAGTGCTGGCCGGAATGGCCTGTAAAGCGGCCATCAAAGCGGGGCAGCGCTTAAGCCGTTTAGAGGCTGAGCATCTTTTAATCCGGATGATGGCGGCCGGTGTCTTTTCTCATTGTCCGCACGGTCGTCCGGTGGTCAAGATATTTAGTTTCAGGGATATAAAGAAGTGGTTTCACCGCACTTGACTGCCTTTTGGTAAAGGGGCCTGCCGAAGGCTGTGGTGAATCATTGCCCAATTTGGCTTAATTGGCCTTGGCTGCCTGGGCGAACTGGAGATTGACAAATTCTTCTATATCAATCTTCTCCTGCATTATACCCATCTTATCATGCATATAGTCCTGGATGCTGCCCAGATCCTCGAGGACGGGCAGGAGATTGGCGGTGGTAATCCGGTCGGGCGGTTCGGTGAGAACCCGTTTGATGACCTCCGGTTTCTGATTGAGAAATGCCGCCCCGATGCGGGCTGCCGTGGTGGGTGATTTGCCGATAAATTTACCTGATTTAACCAGACTCTCGGTGAATTCATGTACCGCGTCGGGATGCTTTTCCAACATCTCGTCACGCACCATGAGTACGCAGCAGGGGTGTTCCGGCCAGATGTCCTTGGAGAGGCTGAATTCCTCGCCGTAACCCATGGCCACAGACTGTGAGGCAATGGGCTCGGCGACGATAAAACCGGCGATCTCACCTTCTTCGTCAAATTGCAGGGCCTCAATCATCTGGCCGGGAGCCATGACCTCAAGGAGGACATCTTTGCCCGCTCCCGGTTCGATTCCTGATTCGCTGCAAAGTTTGTGAAGCAGCATATTATGCACCGAAAGCTGATAGGGAATCAAAACCACCTTGCCCTTGAAATCATCAATGGTCTCAATATTGGCCTTTTTGTTTTTGATCAGCACGCTGCCGGATTTATGGCTGAAGAGGATGAGCTTTGCCTTGAGGCCGGAATGATAGAGATCCATAGCGGTGGGAGCCAGAATAAAGGCGGCATCAACTGAGCCGCCCTTAATGGCACTGGCCACCATTTGCCAGCTCATCATGGGCTTACAGCGCAGGTTGAGATATTTAAAATCCTCCACCCCTTTTTTAAGTTTATCCTGGGTGATTCCCAGAATAAGGTGATCGGTTATCTTTAGATGGGCAACTTTAAAATCAACTTTATCCGCCATGGGATTCTCCAAGATAGAGTTATAATGAGGTCTTTATAATATATCTATTATCCGGTTAGAACTTGCCGGTTGTCAAGAAAATTTCTGCGGTTTTTGTTTTTTAGCGCTCTGAGGCGGCCAGGATATAAAGCCCCTTCCCGAATTATTCTGAATAGATTATTATCGGGCGGAAGACAAAAGGCAGAGCAATCAAAACTTCTCAGGTGGTAATCAAAAAAATTATGGGAAAAGAAAAATCAGCCGGGATATGTGTAGCTGTTAGCGGCGGGACGGTGGATGAGGCCCTGAAACGGGCTCAGGCGGCCCAGGCGGCGGCCGATGTAATTGAAATTCGTTTAGACGGCATGGAAAAGGCGGCGGTGAAGCCCTTTATTGAGGCCCTGGAGGTTCCCCTGCTTTTTACTAATCGAGCCCCTTGGGAGGGGGGCAAGGGGCCGGATGATGAAGAGACCCGCCTGGCCCTTCTCTATGATGCCGTTATTTCCGGGGCCGCCTATATTGATCTGGAATTAAAGACTGGTGATGAGGCCAGGCAGCGGCTTATCAAGGCGGCCAGGGGTAAATGCGAGACCATTATCTCCTGGCATAATTTTTCCACCACCCCCTCGGCTCAGGGGCTGCGCCAGATTTTGCAGGAACAATACCGCACTTCGGCTGCCATCGGCAAGATTGTGACCATGGCCCATGACTTCACCGATGTCTTAAGGGTGCTTGATCTTCAGCGCGAGGCCAGAGAACTGGGCTTTCCGCTCATTGCCTTTTGCATGGGCCGGGTTGGGGCTGTAAGCCGGGCGGCCACTCTAAAGATGGGCGGCTTCATGACCTATGCCGCCGTTGATGGTGAGGCGGGTACAGCTCCGGGCCAGCTTGCCGTTTCCAGCCTGCGTCATATTCTCCGGGAGCTTGATAATGTTGATTAACGGTGCCACCGAACTCTACGGTATTATCGGTAATCCGGTGAGCCACAGCCTGAGCCCGGCCATGCACAACGCCGCCTTTGCCGAACTGGGCTTAAACAAGGTCTATGTCCCCTTTACGGTTAAGGATGTCAATGCCGCTCTGCCGGGCCTCGCGGCTCTCGGAGTCAAGGGGGCGAGCGTCACTATTCCCCATAAACAGACGATTATTCCCCTTATTGATGACCTTGATTCGGTGGCCGCCCGTATCGGGGCGGTGAATACCCTGATTATGGATAGCGGCCGGATAGCGGGCAGTAATACCGATTGGCTGGGGGCCAATACGGCCCTCTCCGAGTTGACGGAACTGACTGACTGCCGGGTGTTGCTGCTGGGGGCGGGCGGCGCGGCCCGGGCCGTGGGCTTCGGACTCAAGGAGGCTGGGGCCGATCTGACTCTCGCCAGCCGTACCCCGGCTTCGGGGCGGAAATTAAGCACGGCCCTGGATTGCCCATGGCTGCCGCTCTCCGAGGCGGAGGAATTTAAGGGGACGGTCTTGATTAACGCCACCTCGGTGGGAATGCGGCCCCTGGATGAGGATACGCCTCTGCCGGCGGCGGGATTGTCCGCTTTTGATATTGTCATGGATATTGTCTATTCCCCCCTTGAAACCAGATTACTTCGGGAGGCGGCCCAGGCTGGCTGCCGGACGATTGATGGCTTAAGTATGTTGCTTTTTCAAGGGGCGGCTCAATTTGAATTATGGACAGGAGAACAGGCTCCCATCGCCGTTATGCGCCGGGAATTGGAAAATAGAATACGATGAAAGAAATTGCCCCCTTAGAGAAGATTGACTGCCGGATAAGCGTACCCGGCTCCAAGAGTCTGACCCAGCGGGCTCTGATTGCCGCTGCCCTGGCCGACGGCACCACCGTGCTGCGTGGCCCCCTGACCAGCGAAGATACCAGTTATACCAGTACCGCCCTGCGTCTTATGGGGGTTGAGATTGACGATACGGCGGATGATGCCTGGCGGGTTTCAGGCCGCGCCGGCCGCATTCTAGCCCCCAGTGATGAAATCTACCTTGGTAATAACGGTACTGCCACCCGTTTTTTGACCTCTGTCGCTGCTCTGGGGCAGGGGAAGTTTATCATCGGCGGCGGGCCGCGCATGGCTGAGCGCCCCATTGCCCCCCTGATTTCGGCTCTGAAGGGCTGGGGGGTTGAGATCGCCAGCCTCAACCATACCGGTTGTCCGCCCCTGCGGATTAGGGCTCACGGTATTAAGGGCGGCCAGACCGTCCTGCCGGAGGGCCGGAGCAGCCAGTATCTTTCTTCGTTGCTCCTTGTTGCCCCATACGCTGCCCAGGCCTGTGGGCTTGAGGTTGAAGGGCGGGTTTATTCCAAACCCTATGTGGAAATGACTCTGGCGGTGATGCGTGATTTTGGCATTGAGGTTTGGGCCGCTGATGATTTGAATAGTTTTAAAATTCCGTCAGGGGTCTATGAGGCCTTGGAGTACCAGGTGGAGGGCGATGCCTCCAGCGCCTCCTATTTCTGGGCCGCGGCCGCGGTTACCGGCGGCCGGGTGACGGTGGAGAATGTCCCCCATCCATCTCTGCAGGGTGATGCCGCCCTGGTTGATATTCTGGCCCGCATGGGATGTAAGGTGGAGCGGGGCCGGGGGATTACGGTGAGCGGGCCGTCTGAACTGCGGGCCGTGGAGGTGGATATGGCCGACTGCCCGGATGTGGCCCCTACTCTTGCCGTGGTTGCCGCTTTTGCTCGTGGTACCACGGTGATTAAAAATATAGCGCATTTGCGGATCAAGGAATGTGACCGGCTGCACGTCATGGCCGTGGAGCTGGCCAGGCTGGGGGTTAAAACTGAAGAAGGCGATGACCGGCTGCTGATTACCGGAGCCCCGGATAAATCAGGTCTGCACGGGGCTGAGATCGACACCTATGATGACCACCGAATCGCCATGTGCTTCGCGGTGGCCGGTTTAATAATTCCCGGCATTCGGATAAAAAATGAAAATTGCGTGGCCAAATCTTTTCCCGATTTCTGGCAGCGCTTTGCCCGTCTATCCGCAGTGAATTAGTTACTCATCATTGTGAATTCCGGCCGCTGCGCCAGATGGATATGAGCAGCCAGACGCCGCCTATCGCGGCGCCGACAAAGCCCAGCAGGCCAAAGAGGGGTAAACCAAGCAGGATTGGGCCGCGGTTTACGGTTATGACGATGGAAGAACCGATGATCAGGGCGGCAATGACAACCCCCATGGTCAGGCGGCTGGTGGCGCGATCCAGCTGATTGCCAAAACTTTGTAATTGCGTCACATCGACGTGTATTTGCAGTTTACCGCGCCGGGCGGAGCGTAAAAGCTGGCGCAGATCCTGGGGCAGGCCGGTGAGGATCTCGAGACCACCGGCCACCGCCCGCCATCCCCGTTTAATCAGGATATCAGGGGAATAACGGGCCAGCAGCGCCCGGCGCAGAAAATGAGAGGCCTCGGTTACCATGTCAAAGTCCGGGTCGAGCTGTCGTCCCATTCCTTCTAAACTAATCAAAGATTTGGCCAGCAGGGTCAAATCAGGCGGTAAGGCGAGATGATAATCCTGGAGAAGGATTGTCATGTCTGTGAACATGGTACTGATGTTCAGTTCCTTCAGGGGTACTCCATGGTATTGATCAACAAGGCTCTCAATTTCTAATTTCAGGTTTTCAACGTTGATTCTGCTCTCCCCCGTCCAGTCAAGTAACACCTCAACCGCGTGATCGGCATCCATCTCCACCAATCCATGGAGCAGATCCACGACCTGGTTGCGGCGGTGGGCGGATAAGTGGCCGACCATTCCGAAGTCAATAAAGGCTATCCGGTTTTCCGTCAGGTAAAAGAGGTTGCCAGGATGGGGGTCAGCGTGGAAGAATCCATCTTCTAAGATCATCTGCAATACGGCTTGTGCGCCGCGTTGGGCGATGAGTTTTCGGTCAAGACCGGCCTTGTCAAGACCCTGCAGGTCACGGCCGGGGATGCCGTGAATGGCCTCCTGGACGTTCACCAGCTCCCCCGTCCATTCCCAATAGACTTTGGGAATGACGATTTCGGGGCGGTTCTTTAAATTACGGGCGATTCGTTCCGCGTTGCGGCATTCCGTGGCGAGATTCAGTTCGCGGCGCAGAGACAGGGTGAATTGACGCACCACCTCCCGTGGTTTGAAGCGGCGCATTTCCTTGGATTCCGCCTCGATAATTTTTGCCAGGCGCTGTAAGAGCCGCAGGTCAGCTTCTACAACTGGTTTGATCCCGGGACGCCGCACCTTAACAATGACCTCATCCCCATTCTGCAGGCGGGCGCTGTGTACCTGGGCAATGGAAGCCGCGGCCAGTGGTTTTTGAATAAATTCGGCGAAGATCTCTTCCGGAGCCGCTCCCAGCTCATCCTGCAGCTGCCGCCTGATTTGCTCGAAGGGTACTAATGGTGCCCGATCCTGCAGTTTCTCAAATTCAGCAATCCACTCAGGGGCAAAAAGATCGACGCGGGTGGCGAGAATTTGGCTCAGTTTAATGAAGGTCGGCCCCATCTCCTCCAAGGCTCGGCGCACTCTGGCGGGCGGTGTCAGCCGGGCCAGTTCACCGGCTTCATGCCAATGCAATACTTTGCCGGCCCGTTCCAGGGCGTTGGCCATTCCCAACCTCCGCACCAGATCGCTGAAGCCGTAACGAATCAGCACTGAGGCAATATCGTGGAGTCTCCCGAGATCACGAGCGGCACTCAGGGTCTCCCAGAGAGCGGAGGACATTACTTCTCCTGCTTGTTACTGCCTGCTTTGTTAAGGGTCTCTGCCAGACCGTCGAGGAAACCGGCGGCGGCCTGGGACATCTGGGCGCCCGCTTTAAAAAGACTTTCGGCACTGGCACTTACCCCTTCACGCATATTTTGACCAAGCTGACTGCTCAGGGCTCCGGCCGCTTGGGCTGCCGCTTTGCCAACCAGGGTGCCGCTGGTGCGGGCGTTCTGGGCCAGGCTGTTGAGTGAGTCCTTTACGGCGATATTAGATGTTTTGGCTATACTTATTACGGTATCGAGAAACATATCTTCCAGGGCCCGCAGATCATCTAAGGCCTGTTTGAGATTTTGAGCGCCGAAATTTTTTATGTTGCCGGCTGCTTCCTGAACGGCCAGTTTGGAGGCCTCGGCGGAGGCGGCCAGGGCCTCATCCACCCCGGTCATTGCCTCTTGTAACGTTTGCTTTGTCTGAGTGCCCCTCATTATTATGCCGACGCTCGCGCCCCGCAGTACTGCCTGGACAACCTCCCGCATCTTGCGCAGATCCAGCTGCCCTTCGCTCAGGGCCTTCAAGGTGATATTGCGGACAGCCTCGCGAATATCATCCCCGTCTTCCACGGCGGCGCGGGCTGCTTCTTCTGCCTTCTGGTTCGTGTTTTCCTGATTTGTCTGCTCATTCATTTTATTAGCCTCATTCATTTTATTAGCCAAAAAGATGGCTCTGGCTCAATCAATTCAATAATGTCCGGTTAAGAGGTTGTCTTAATAAACTTACGGCAGTCAGAGGACTGATTACTGTTAATATTAATTATGATACCCGCAGTATTTTTATTTGCCAACTCTAAATTTAGCCCCAGATGGAAGCATGGCAGGATGTGAATAATATTTCTTTGCTAGTACTGCTGAGCAGTTACGCTCTGGGGTTATTGTTACTTTTAGGCACCACGCTGAATAGTTACCTTTGATGTTTATTTAAGCTGGCGGGCAAATTTTTCAAGCTGGTTGATATAGTAGGCCCGGTTGGCTG
>CAZZJP010000038.1:0-12009 GCA_964654555.1 uncultured Desulfobulbia bacterium | reverse complement strand
AAAAAAATATAACGGTAGGTCATCCCGAAGATAAGAATAGCTATCTTGGGGAAATAAAGGGCTGACAAGGCCTGGAGAAGACGAGCCCATTCCGTGGTCAGCACCAGCAGGACGGACAGGGAAACTGAAGTCGCCACCCGGAGAATAAAGATTTCCGCGCCATGCAGCCCCTGCTGGGTAACAGCAATGGTGGCGGGGAGATGAAACGGCCCCCAGTTAAGCGGGGCCGTAAAGGTCAGCAGGGTAATAAGCGGCCGGCCGGGGGTAACAATATTAAAGACAGCCGGTAGAGCAATGATACCGGTGAAGAGTGGAATGAAGAGCCAGACCCGTTTGAGGAAAAAAAGTAAAGGGATGCGGGAAGCCAGGGCGAGAACGATGGTCAACAGATATATTACCGCCATAACTCTAAGATGGCGGGTAATGGCGGTGGCAATTAAGAGGGCTAGAAAGGTTATAATTTTACCTCGGGGATCAAGCCCCTGAAGCAGACCGGGAAGCCGGGCGTAACGCTCCGCGAAGATGGCCTGTTTAATTGCCTCGGTGAGCCCGGCCAGGGTCTTACCAACAAAATTATTTCTGTTCATTATTGGTTTTTGGCGGGCTCTACTGTTTTCGTGCCAAAAGGCGGCCAAGGAACCAGGTAATGAGAATAATGAGACCCATTCCGATGAGTGCGGAGATAATATAGCCTGGTTTTTCTCCAGCCTGGGGAATACTGTAATCCGTAAATGGTGCCTTCCAGATATCGCTGAATCTAACCATCCCAGCGGGAACATAGCCCAGTAATTTAGTTAGTTCGCCACTGCCCCACTCACCCCAGGCGGTATTCGTGGCCAAAAGTCCTAAGGGCGAGATAAGGGCCAGCAGGCCCAGACCAATCCATAACTTTTTTATTCCTTTCATACTCTTACCCCCTCGTCTTTGATATTTGTTTTAAAACCCAGATGAATTGAGTGTCGGGTAAAGGCCAAAACCCCTTCAGTCGCTATCACCTCAGCAATACCGGCAATAGTTAAATGGGCGATCATCATGGCTGGTATAGTTTGGCTGAGGTTGTATGGGCAGTAAAGGGGAGTGCCGTTAGCGGTATGAAAAAGGAGCGGCTGGATCCCCAGTTCAATGGCGGCGCAGAGGGCGGCGGCATTGATTCCAGTGTAACTGCCAAGGGCGATGGCAAGCCACTGGCGGCCGGAGCCGGCGGCCGCTCCCCGGCTGGTCAGCCAGTAGATGAAATAACCGACAAACGGCAGAACAATGGCCATGTTAAAGCAATTGGCCCCATAGGATAATATACCGCCGTCTCCAAAAAAAACGGCCTGCACTAAGAGGGCGACTGAGACTCCGATGGCGGCGGCCCAGGGCCCCAGGATAATCGCCATCAGGGTGCCGCCCACGGCGTGGGCGGTAGTGCCGCCCGGTACCGGGACATTGAACATCATCACCACAAAGGAAAAGGCGGCAAAAATAGAGAGTAAGGGCACCATTCGGGCGGTAAGAGTTTTACTTACCTTTTTGGCCGACCAATACCAGACCGGCGCACTGGCGGCATACATAACAGCACATGTTGACGGGCTTAAGTAACCATCTGGAATATGCATCTTAGACCTCCTTGTTAGTTTTGCGAAAAAATCGTGATACGTTTTCCGTAAAGGTGTTACTAAGGCCCGGAAAGTAACATTGATTGCTGATAAAGTCAAAGGGAAAAAATAAGTTATGGCTCATCTGGAAAGTTTGAGCAGCCGTAAAAGATTAATTCAGCCCTCTTTTCCGCTTACTTCTTAGTGTATTGAGGTATAAGTTCTCAACTTTCTTTCTTGCCCATGGTGTCTTGCGCAGGAACTTGAGGCTGGATCTTATCGAAGGATTGCTGTTGAAACATCGGATAGATATGCGTTTGCCCAGGGCGCTCCAGCCATAATCCTTGACCAGGCTGTTCACAATTTGTTCCAGGGTTACGCCGTGTAACGGGTTATTAATCTGTTGTTCACTCATAAGCCGGGTTTGGTTTTTATTTTGGTGCTGAGTTTTATACCGTTTTTCCCAAGTGTGATAAGCCTTTTTTTGTAGAGTGCGCCTATTGCCCTTTTGAATGTTTTTTTGCTGATCCCGAACAGGGAGTAGATTTCTTCAGGCCGGCTTTTATCGGTAATTGTAATTCTGCCGCCAAGATCTTTTATGGTTTTAAGAATATTTTGTGAAACATCATCTACCCTTTGATATCCTGATTGTTGCAGGCTCAGGTCAATTTTCAGGTCTTCACGTATTTTTTTTATGTAACCTTTTAAGCGCTGACCAATATGAAGCGTCTGGAAAATTTCATTTTTATACACGATACCCTGGTGAGAATGATTAATAATCGCCTTATATCCCAAATCCGTTTTGGCAGATATTATGAGATCTACTTCTTCACCTTCATTATAGTCTGGTGGCTGCGAACTAAAAAATTTGTCTAACTTTGTGGATGCTGTAACGCGGTTGGTCTTTTTATCAAGGAAGATAAAAACTATATATGATTTACCGGTCTCCATTTTGGCATATTGCTCACTTTTAGGAACAAGCAGGTCTTTCTGCATCCCCCAGTCCAGATAGGCACCAGATGAAGAATTTGCCGCCACTCGCAATTTAGCAAACTGTCCAACCGTGGCATAGGGCATTTGGGTAGTTGCCAGCAGGTGCTTTTCCCTGTCTTCGTAAACAAAGACCTCCAGTTCATCTCCAGGCTGGCAATTCCTGGGGCTGTCTTTTTTGGCGAGAAGAACAATCCTGGATTCGCTGTCTTCAAGCTGGGTGCCGTATTCCAGCTTTCGTATTATTGTAAGCCTGTTTATCTTGCCGATTTCTACCATTTTTCCCTTCTAAATCGTTAAATTTTTTATTTATTGTTAATTCTCTGCTTATTCAGCCTGATGTCTAAAAGTAGCAATACCGCTGGAGCGTAACTTAAATTGGGTCAGTGGGAACTTTTTTCCAGGAGGGCGATGACCTCTATATGGCTGGTTTGGGGGAACATGTCAATCCCGTTTATACGCAACAGGTTATAGCCATGCTTCGCCATAAGCTCCATATCCCGTATCATGGTGGCTGGATCGCAGGAAATGTATAATATTTTTTTGGCCCCCAGGGCGGGCAGGAGGTGAATAATCTCTTTGCATCCCTGGCGGGGCGGGTCAATAACAATCAGATCAAAGCATTCTTCACTGGCAATTAGTCCGGGCAAAGCCTCATTGATTGAGCCCTGGATGAAATGACAGTTGGTGATGTTATTGTGCCGGGCGTTTTCTTGGGCACTGCGGATTGAGGAACGTCTGCTCTCCACGCCGGTTATCAGAGCGGCCTGGCGGGCCATGGGCAGAGAAAAATTACCGAGGCCGCAATAGAGGTCAAGTACCCGTTCTCTGCCGCTTAACGCCGCCCAGTTAAGCGCTTTTTGGATTAGAGCTATATTCTGTGCCGTATTAACCTGGCAGAAGCCGCCGACCGTAAGCCCCATGAGCAAATCTTTCTGCCCTGGCAGGATAACTTTAAAATTTATCCCCTGGGTGGTCTGGTTCGGAGTGGCGCGGTATGGGCCTTGAAGCTGGGTGCCGGGAGCGGTAAACCAGATTTCGCGCAACAGATTATTGCCTTCTGTTATGAGGGCGGCCCGCTGCCTGTCTCTGGGGCGGGGAGGCCGTTGCAGATGAAATATAGCACTTACATCTTTATCCAGGGGGCTGTAAAGAAGTTCAACTTCTTTTATAATTTCGGCCCAGGCCTGGAAATCATAATTCTGAGACAAAAAGGCCAATATTATGTTAAGGGCTGGCTCTGCCAGCAGGCATGAATTTATGGCTGTCAGTTGATGGCTGCGGGGCTTGAAAAATCCCAACTGACCGCGGTTGTCAACCTGGAGACGGAGACGCTGCCGGTAATGGAGAGGGGCGGGGCAGCCGATAAAACTTGGCGCGGCAGCAGCCGAAGTGAGGCCTTTACTATGAGCCAGGGCCTCACGCAGGCAAGCCAGCTTAATTGCCTCCTGCATTGGGTAGGAGGCATGCATTAGATTACAGCCGCCGCATTCCCCAAAATGGGGGCAGGGCGGGGGACGACGATCTGAGTGAGGCCTTATAATTTCCAGGGCCTCAGCCGTGGCGTAACTTCGGTGGCGGCGGGATATCTTTACCTTCACTACCTCTTGAGGAAGAACAAAGGGAATTAGGATGGCAAGGCCAAGGTCGTCTCGAGCCAGGCCCAGGCCGCCGGGGATAATTTTATCTACGGTTACAGTTACCATAAATTATTACGGTAATTCGGATATACATATATCATCATCTATGTTGAAATCAGGAAAATGGTGTCAGCGTGTATCGTATTAAGGAGTTTTGTCGGAGGATTATTAGCTGTATTGCCTGAGCTGGCAGCTCCGTAGGTTGGCGTTGAGCGTAGCGAAACCCAACGTGACGATATTGTTGGGTTTCGCTACGTTCAATGCCAACCTACAGAAAGTGATTTAACTAATGTAAATCAGAACATTGTTATGAAAAACGGTGAAACTACTGACCAGAACTTAAGGCCGGTAGAACCGGAACCTGTCTGGTAGAGGCTCCTGAACAGTTATTGTAGCTACCGCAGTTGGCGGAGAGCAGTGTAAAGCTGACTGTCGGATCTTTGAAATCATACATATGTCTTCTCATTGCCGGACTGCCGAAAAATGATCTTATCCCGCCGTGCATCTTATCCCAGAGCAGATTAAATGTGCCGCGGCCTGGGGCACCCTGCATATTATAATAGCGGTTGCGGGAGGCACCGTAACTTGGCATGGCGTGTAGTGGAGCAACCGACTTAGCGGTAGTACCGTTGTGGCAGGAGAAACAGATACCGAAGTTATCGATTGAGGCGGCCGTTATGCCGGTTAAGGTATGCTGGACAGTCCGGGTTGGCGGATTACTGTAATCGTTTGCTGTTGCATAGCTTAACTTGTCAATATAAATAGTGGAACCGGAAAAACGGACATGACAGATTTTGCAGGCCATCTGGGTTGGAAATGGTGACGAGCCGCCATTGTCTCCCGGTGGTATCGTATTCTTCCATGATGGACGCGGGTCTATATGGCAGGTGCTGCATTTGCCGGCAACAGCCTTGGCGCTGGCATGGTGGAAGGTCGCGGGATTAGCCGTATGGCAGTTAATGCATTGTACCTGAGTGCCGTTAATGCCGCTGCTGATGGTGTCGATGACCGTTTGATCCGTGCTGGTGTGACAGGTTATACAGGCCGGGTGCAGGCTGATGCGCTGCTCGGCAGTATTAACATTATGACAGGTGGCACATAACGGGGTGGCTGAGAAATTACCATGCACGGCGGCGGCCGTTGCCGGGGTCAGGCCGTGGATAGGTGCACCGTTATTCGTGCCGTCATGGCAGTTTTGGCAGTTGATGTCAGTTCCTGCCTTACCAGTGGTAATGGTGTTTATAACGGAAGTCAGGGTACTTGTATGGCAGGTTGTACATGCCGGGTGCAGACTGATTCGTTTCGCGGCGGTGCCAATATCATGGCAGCTGGCGCATGTGCTGTCAGCCAGGAATTGCGTATGCACGGCGGCGGCCGTTGCCGGGGTCAGGCCGTGGAATGGGGCACCGTTGGTTGTCCCGTCATGGCAAGTCTCGCAGTTAACCGCTGTACCGGCTCTGCCGCTGGCAATGGTATTCACCACCGCGCTTTTTGTTGATTTATGGCAGGTGATACAGTCTGGATGCAGGCCGATCCGTTTTGCAGCCGTATCAATATCATGACAGCTGGCGCAGTTGGGATCGCTGTTGAACATATTGTGCAATGAGGCTGGATTACGATGGTTGGGGAAGAACGCTCCATGGCAGGTGGTACAATCTCCGCCGCCGGCTGGCATGGCTACAACATAACCATTTGCTGTGGGTACAGTTACCAGGCCAACAATATTAGTCGTGGTATTGATTACATGGCAGGTCGTACAGGCGTTATGTACTTTCGGGTCGGTTGTACTTACCGGTACATTGTTGACTCCACCGGCAGTAGCGGTATGACAGGTGATGCAGAAGGCGGTTCCCGCTACCAGAGTTGTATGGTCTCCGGCATGACCAGTGGTGGTGTTATGACATGTCGTGCAGGCGCCGTTTACCGCCGGCTGGGTATTGTGATGAATCCAGGGCTTGGGATATGTAGTACTCGGATGGCAGGTGAGGCAGGTCGCGGTTCTGAAATTAGACAGGGCCGCTCCTAATTGGGCATTACCGTCACCACCCGCGCCGACGATCGTTGTTCCGGTACCGCCGGAGGGATTGTTGTGGCATAACGTACAGGTGTTTTTATGTACTCCGGCAACTATGCCCTGACCGCCGTCTGTATGGCAGTCATTACAATCACCGGCCCAGGCAAAAGTTTTATCTGTGTGGCCGCCCGGCTTAAAGCCTTTGGCAGTGTCATGACAGGCTGTACATCTAATGGAGGCGTTGTGGTTATTAAGTAAACCGTCCTGAGTCCAATGGGTAGTCTTCGTGTGGCAGACTTGGCATATGCCGGTGGGGGGCGTTTCCTGATTGGTAAAACCGCCGACAGCGTATGTGGTGTCGGGGTTAAAGAATTTAACGGGCCTTGGATTGGGAGTATTAGCGGGCGGGTTTGGTACTGTAATCATTGATTTAATCAACTGACCGTAGATAAGACCAAATGACTTGGCGGCGGCTGTAGAGGCAACTACACCTTTCACGGTTATAGTTGTGGCTGTGGCCGATACCACGAGATAGGTGTTTTCAGCTGTGACGGTATTGACAACCAGAACCAGACCGCGGTTGGAATTAGGGCTGTCATCTTTTTTGCTCCATCTGGCCCGGCTGGTCCAGTCGCCGGTTAAATTGTCGGCCGGTGCGCCGCTATAGCTTAGGCTGCTGGTACCGTTACCATTATCAGTAACCGAGTCGATGGTGCCGGTGATGAGGTATAATTTGGCGGCATAGGTCGAGGCCCAATCAAGCTGGGCTTGAAAATGCGGATCGTGGCAGTCGGTACATGATGTATTCCATGTCCCGGTGGTTGAACCGGTATTAGTGCTGGAATGAGAGAGCATGGGGGGATAGGCGGGATGGCTGCCATCATGGCATCTGCTGCATATCGCTGAAACGATAGCACCATGGTCATGGGGCGCTGGACTTTGATCGGCCGGTGAATACTGCCACCACAATGAATACGTATGGCAGGTCGAACATTGAATGCCATTGGTTTCATTATGCGGCGCATCAATAACTGACGCCTGAACTGTAGCTGCCGTAAGCAAAATCAGAAAGCTTAACAGCAACCAGAGTTGTTTGTCCATCTTCATGGCGTATCTCCCAATTTCTATTTTCATTTAAATTATATTTTATAATGCTGTAAAAGAGTTCTCAACAATAAAAAAATAAATGTCGGTTTTTCGTTTTTGAGCCAATATTAATATTTTTCTATGCGGATCACAAAGGCACAGGCGCTAAACGATGCAATTATTATACCATGGTTCTCTGACTTTCATTTCCTTCGTGATCACAGTATATTAATCATATTTATGTTTTTTTCACACCTCTCATAAACTGTCAGGCCGCAGTTAATTGCCCCAGGTTGGGTGAAATCCCCCTTTGGGCAGATAAATAACTATTGCTCTGTGGCAGTAGCCTTTGGTTAGAGTTCTGCGTTGGGCCAGACCCCGTTTAGCCTGGCTGTACGTATGAGTTGTTAGGGAGATTCCCATGGATTTACAGTATAATGCCGTGAATAAGCATGATGATAACCGGGGCTTTGGCTGTGAGCGCTCGATTGCCCGCCTAACGGCCAGATTTCGCCGGAAGTAAAACAGAATAATCGAGCTATAGGATTAAAAACGCCTCACCCCCCTGACAAGAGGATGAGACGTTTTTTTAGATATTGCCTGTAAGTTTAAAGGTTGCTATGCGGCCCAACTGCTGACTATTTAACAAACTCATAGGCCCCGATATCACTTGCCGGGCCTTGCGGTCTCGGGTTTCCCGCAATATCTTTAGCGGGAGCATACGCACTGTCGGCATGGTCAATGGCGTCTGACGAGATAGTCAGGTGGTAATCTCTACCTGCCGCGTTAACAAAGAAAGGATCGTTTTCGGATTGATAACCGTTGATTGTAGGGGTAGATAATATGCCGGCAACATAGGGCGCATCACCGAAATTGCCGTCACCGTCATTGTTCATGACGATATTGCTCATAGTCAGGCTGCCGCGGTTAAAATAGATAAAGTGACCGCCAGTGGCTGCCTGATTGTCCCATAGAATACTGTTTCTGACGGTAATAGCAGAGGAGTTTGAGGTCAGAATCACTCCGCCGCTGCCTGTAACCGCCTGGTTGTCGGCTACCGTGGAGTTGGTAAGGGTTACCGGAGCGCCGTTGGTAAAAATTGCCCCTCCTGCCGCCGCCTTGTTACCGGCGATAATGGAATTGGTGAATTCTACCGATGAGGAACCGTTAATCATGTCAAGCGCCCCGCCGTTTTTGGCGGCAGTATTATCGATAAGACTACAGCCAAAGAGATGTAAGCTGGAATTATTTACGTATATCGCTCCGCCATTGACTTTAGAGGTATTATTTCTGAAAGTACTGTTCGTGATGGCGGCCGAGGTATTCTGGACATAGATAGCACCTCCGCCGCCGGTGCCGGAACTCGCGGCGGTATTATCATGGAAAATGGAGTTGGTAATAACATGGTTGCTGCCGCTGCTCAGATGAATTGCTGAGCCGTAATCGTTGTCAAGGTTATAAAATTCACTGTTGGAGACGGTGAGTGTGCTGCCGTTTGCCTTGATCCCCTGTTTACAATCATGAATTTTACTGTGGTTAATTGTTGAATTCGCGGCGTTGAGGTAGATTTCCGTGTTGGCGGTGGAGCCGCCGATAATCTGGAAGCCGTCCACCGTCGAACCGGTATTAGTATGAAAATAGATAACATAGGTTGTGCCGTCGCCCAGGATGGTGGTGTTGTCCGGGCCGCAGACCGAGCGCACCGTGGTATTGTCATCATTGCTGCCGTTGAAGGATAGATTCTCGTTGTACGTGCCGCTATATACCAGAACGGTGTGGGCTCCGTTAGCGGCATCAATGGCGGCCTGGATGGTTGAATACCAGCCCGTGCCGCCAGCCGGTCTTACTTTGTAAGCGTTAACCACTGTGAACGTCTGGCTGCTGGTGGGGACACCCACTGCATCGTCTATGCCGTCCGAGGCCTGGAAACTATATTTCAGCTCATCCTGACTGTCGGTGCCGGGCATGTTGATCTGCCGGGTCAGGCTGTAGAGTTTGCCATCGGCACAATTAGTGTCGCTGGTATCAACTGCGGTTAAGTTATGCTTTTCACCGGCATCGTAAATACCGTTGTTGTTGGCGTCGATCCAGACCTGAATATTACCTGCTGTCGGGCATTGATTATCCAAGTCAGTGTAGTTGACGAGGAAATTAAAATCAGCGCCGCCGGCTCCGAGCGCTGGCTCGACTCCGCCTGTTCGACAGCCGCTGTTTACCCAGGCAAGGGTAGGCGGGGTATCGGCCGTTGACTTGACGGTGAGGGTGCTGTTGGCAACGGGGCTGCCGGTGGCATCCGCCTGGCCGTCTGAGGCGTAGAAACGGTAATTCAGCACACCATCTCCGGCAAAGGCGAGAGGCAGGCTCAGAGTATATAATTTTCCGCCGCTGTAAGTGGTGGTGCTGTCGACGGCGGCCATGGTATATTTTTCACCGGTCTCGTAAGTCCCGTTGTCGTTTTTGTCAATCCATAGCTGAATTGCCGCCGGGGCGGTATTGTTGCTGTCGGTATAACTTACCCGAAAAACGAAATTAGCCCCGTTGCCGCCGATATCCGGGGTTACTCCGTCCGTTGTATACCCTGTCTCGTTGGTCCAGGAGAGAACTGGCGCATTGTTTAAAATGGTAATCGAACCGCCCGCCGTCGGGCTGCCGGTGGCATTGCCGCCGCCGCTGGTACCGTCCGAGGCGTAGAAACGGTAATTGATGACATTGGCAGCCGGGTTTAATATGGATAATGTTTTGGTATAGAGCTTACCGTTGGTGTAATCGCTGTCCGCTCCATTGACGGCGGTCATGGCATATTTTTCATTGGCCTCATAGGTACCGTTATTATTTTTATCGATCCACACCTCAATGGGGGTTGGGGCGTCGTTGTTGAAATCAGTGTATTTTACCCGGAAGGTGAAGGTGCCGGTGGCTGATTGTTCCGGGGAGACACCGTTGGCTTCATAGCCCGTTTCGCCTGTCCAGTCGAGGGTTGGCGCTTGGGCCACGTCCTGGAAAGGAGTCCGGTATGTTGGCGCTATTCTGGCGTTACCGTGACAGCCAGTGCAGACGTTGGCGACGGTGGTACTCTTCCAGAGTATACCAGTGCTGGCACTGAGCGGCAGATCTTCGGGCTGCGGCGGGTTGACGCCGTCATTATAGACTATGGCATCGTTGTTGTACCACATTTGTATACCAGGTGTCCGGCCGGTGAGTCTGCCGTCTCTGACCATGGCCAGACGGGTGGAACCGTGGACGTTATGGCAGGTAATACAGGTTGGTCTGCTGGTGTTGGCGCCGTTCCAGTCGGCAGGGAAGAGTAAGGAATTCAAGGACAGATGGAAGGCGTGCCGGTTGACGCCTTTGTTTACCAGATTGGTGTTCATGTTGCTGGAGTCGGTAAATGGCCCTGAATCGTGGCAGTTGACGCATAACCGGTAATTATTGGCAACATTACCTGTGTTTTTCCCGGCCGGGATAAGCAGGGGCTCACGGCCGCTGGCTCCGGTGCCGGTGCCGGCATCGACGAGTTTAAGCCGGTAATCTTTACGGTAAACACTGGGATCGGTAGTGCTGCTGTCATTATCATTATAAGGTCTGGCGACTCCGAAGATATGCTTGGTGGTAAAATCATGGCAATTGGCGCAGGTCAGCGGCCGGCCGCTAAGGGTGGTTACTCCGCCTTTAGACGGGAAGGTCTTGGCGGCGGGAAGGCCATGGCCGGTCTTGTAGAATCCCCAGCCGGTTCCGTAGGTATAGGCCCCGCTTTCATCGCCTATGACGTTGGGAGCGCTGATTCCCTTGACCACGGAAGGAACTTCGTCGTGACAGGTGGCGCACCATTTGTCCTTGCCGGGCTTCAGGCTGCCGCTGGTATTGTAAATGCCTTTGGCCCAGTTAGCCTTGGCACCGATAACCGGGTCGTTGACCCCGTCGTAGGTACCGCCGGGACTGTGGCAGCCGTTACAGATATCGGTTTCAGCCAGGGTATGGTTACCCGTGCCGTCCTGATTTTTAAATTTCGGCATATTGTTTAAGTCGTGGCAGCTGGCGCAGTAAAGTGCCGGCCCCCGCTGATCATCGCTGTCAACCTCTGTGTGTGTTGAGTGGCTCTGGAAGGTGCCTGCCCCTATGCTTGCTATGCCCTCGGAGTTGGGAACATATGGCGGGCCGGTTTTAGTCATGTCCGGGTCGTAAATTGTTCCCTTGTCATGGCCATGGCACTGGACGCAGCCTGATCCTCCACCCCCAGCCGCACTTCCTGAGCCCCCGTGGGCAAAGCCGCCATGGTGGGAATGGCAGGTAATACAGTTTGCGGTAACCTGACCGCTGTGGTCGTAACCGTCTGTTGTGGCGTTTATCTCACCGGTATTTCGGAAGTGCCGGGTTTTTGTATGACAGACCTGGCATATTCCGTCGTTGTCTCCGAGATGAACAAATCCGCCCTTGGGATTAAAGAATTTGACATTGGCCATTGTGCCGTAAACGTTTATCTGATCACGGATTAACTGGCCGTAAATTAAACCAAACTTGGTGCTGTTGTCGGCATAGGAGGCCTTGAGCCGTCCTCTTACCGTAACCTCTGACTGCCCTTCGTTTACTCCGGTTATTTCATAGGTGTTGTCGGAGGTGGATATGGGCAGGGTAAGTATAAGTCCGCGGCCGGCGGTGCCGGATTTGGCCGTCCATGGTGTGGTGGCGTTGTCCCATCCCG
>CAZZJP010000037.1:0-12097 GCA_964654555.1 uncultured Desulfobulbia bacterium | reverse complement strand
TAGTATGCCATGCCGCCGCCGCCATGGTGGAATCGGAATTCCTGCAATTACAAAACGCCGAGAACCAAGAGACGGCTGAAAGCTATTATTTTGCTGTATTACGGGGTAAAACAGCCGCCCTGATTGCCGCCGCCTGTGAGTCCGGCGCCATCTTCGCTGGCTGCACCAATACCAAGAAACAGGCTCTGGCCTTGTTCGGCACCAATCTTGGCTTAGCCTTCCAAATAGTCGATGATCTTCTGGATTATCTTGGCGATGGGGCCAAAACCGGCAAGGCGGTGGGTAACGACTTCCAGGAGGGGAAAATGACCCTGCCACTTCTCTACGCCTTAAGGGGAGACAGCAGCGGTAGCCGGGAGTTAAAGAACCTTTTAGCAAGTCCAGCCGCTGAACGAAGTAATTATTTTACCAAAGCCCGAGACATAATCGCCGAGGCCGGAGGATTTACCGCCGCCAGACAGCGCTCTGTGAGTCTGATTGACGAGGCCTTAACGGCTCTGAATATTTTTCCACCTTCCACCGCCCAAGAGACCATGTGTGCCCTGAGCCATTATGTTTTAGAACGGGATAAATAAATGGCCAGAAAGCTGCCCAAAAGGGGCAAAAAAAGAACTGCTCTTTATATCGCCCTGTTGTTGGCTTTAGTACTCTTCACCACCATCGCCTTTGCCCTTTATTTTATCTTTTTAAGAACCAATCCCACCGTAAGGTCTAAATCTCTCCATGAACAAACACCGCCCAGAGAAATAAGCCACAAACCCTATAAAACACCCTTTAAGCCCAGAATAGCAATCATAATTGATGACATAGGCAATCAGAAGAAACTGGCCGTCGCCTTAATGAACCTCGATCTGAATCTGTCTTTCTCCGTTATGCCCTTTCGTCCATTCAGCCGGGAGCTGGCACTTAAGGCCGCCGCCCTGCATCACGACGTCCTCCTCCATCTCCCCATGGAACCCCATAATCTGCGGCGCTGGAACCCCGGCCCAGGGGCCTTGTTACTCTCCATGTCCCAGAACGAAATGGGCCGGATTTTAGATCAGGATCTAACGGAACTGCCAATGGTTATTGGCGTAAACAATCACATGGGTTCCAAATTTACCGAAAATGTCCCGGCCATGACTTATGTCCTCAAAATCCTTAAATCCCGGCACCTCATCTGGCTTGACAGCCTGACCTCCCCCAAGAGCGTAGGCTTCCGGCTGGGACGTAAACTGGGGCTTAGAACAGCCCGCCGCGATGTGTTCTTAGACAATACTCAAAGCGCCGCTGCCATCACCACACAACTCAACAAACTAATAAATTTGGCCGACAGACGGGGATACGCCATTGGCATAGCCCATCCCCACCCCTCCACCCTCAAGGCCCTCCGCCTCAACCAGGAACGACTGAAGCACCAGGTTATTCTCCTGGGAATTCAGCAGTTAATTACCGAAAAGTACATGTGAATATCCACGCTATAGCAACCCGTATATAAAGACAAAGTCATCAGCATTAATACTGATTCGCAGACAGCCGCCGTGATTACGGCCGTAGACCTCCCATCCCGCCTTATTGTTGATCTCACATTTAAGGCAGGAGGGGGAATGAATATCCCGCTGCCGGTCATTCCAAGCAATGAGCATGGCCTCCGGCATCTCTCGTTCTGCCCTTGCTTTAGCCAAATCGGCAGCCCGTCTGTAATCAAGCGCCTCACCCTCGACCTGAAGGTTAATATCACGCATGTTAATTCCTCCTATATGGGTAACATGACTATCATCTTTTATACCTGCCCCAGGATTATCTAATCATTTAGCCGACCTTGACAGCCCCAGGCCGCAGAAGACAAGGTTCACCGCCCCGGCAGCCAATAATGGTGGATCCCAGACCGCCTGGGGTGAGACCGCCGTCCAGAATATAATCCAGACCGCCGCCAAATATCCTTCGCAGCCTGCCGGCGCTTAAGGCCGGAGGCTGACCTGATATGTTGGCGCTGGTTGCGGTTATGGGCCGCCCCGCCGCCACGACCAGGGAATGAGCCAGAGGGTGAGAAGATATACGGGCACCGATGGTACCAGAAGCGGCAGTAATCCGGGACGGAAGTTCCGGCCGGGCATTAAAAATGAGGGTAAGCGGGCCGGGCCAGAAACGGGCCATAAGAGAATTAAAGCAGGGTGGAATACTGGTGCTGATGGTGGAGAGCTGGGCTCGGTTCTCAATAATAGTGAGCACTGGTTTAGAGAGGGAACGCTGCTTAAGGGCAAAAAGACGATCAAGCGCCTGGCGGTTAAAGGGATCAACCGCCAGACCGTAATAAGTTTCAGTGGGAAAGGCGACAATACCACCCTCTAAGATTATGGCCGCCGCCTCCTCAACGGCCGGAGAGTGTTCTGAAACTAATGATAAAGTCATATATTTTAACGAACTATACGACAATAAGTCCGCTTTTATATAATGAATGACAGTTAAAGATAGCCATTCGACACAAGTAAGTTAGTCGGCAATCTCAGCCGAAGCTCTTTCCACATCCCTTGCCATCCGCTGTTTAAAATCCACCAGCCATTCTGCCATTTTATCATCGCTGAGCGCCATCATCTGGGCGGCAAGAATCGCCGCGTTTTTGGCTCCGGCCGAGCCAACCGCCATGGTAGCCACCGGCACCCCCGGCGGCATCTGAACCGTGGAGAGCAGAGAGTCAAAGCCCAGCAAAGATGAGGAAGCCACCGGTACTCCAATAACCGGCAGAATGGTATGAGCGGCCAGCACCCCGGCAAGATGGGCGGCCATACCGGCTCCGGCAATGAGTACCCGCAGGCCCCGGCCTTTTGCCTCTCCGGCATAATCTGCCGCCCGCTCCGGACTGCGGTGAGCCGAGGCAACAATGATCTCATAGGCAATGCCCATTTGCCGCAAAAGTGCAGTGCAGCCCTTAAATACCGGCAGGTCGGAGGCGCTGCCCAGGACAATCCCCACCTGTATGGCGCGTTGTCCAGCCGAACGTTCCAGGGCCTTGCGGCCAATATCGGTACGATAAAAACAGCCCGGCCAATTTATTTTTTTGACCGCTTCATAGGCGGCATCAACAGCCGTTTGCAGATCTGCGGCCCGGGCAGTAATCCCAAGCACCCGGCCGCCTGAGGTCACAACCTCGCCCCCTGCTCTTAGAGAGGTACCGGCATGAAAAACCATCAGGTCATCACCGAAGTCCTGATCCAGGCCAGTAATCACCCGCCCCTTCTCATAACTGCCGGGGTAACCGTCAGAGGCCATTACCACGCAGACGGCGGGCCGGGGATCAATTTCCAGGTGGACAGCGGCAAGATTTTCATCTATGACCCCCTCCATCAGTTCCACCAAATCAGTCTTGAGCCGCATAAGCAGAGGCTGAGTTTCGGGATCACCAAAGCGGCAGTTAAACTCTAGCACCCGGGCCCGGCCGTCCTTAATCATCAAACCGGCATAGAGAATGCCTTTATAGGGCCGCCCCTCAGCGGCCATGGCCCGCACGGTAGGGTACATAATCTCAGCCATGACCTGACTTTCCAGCTCCGCCGTTAATACCGGAGCCGGAGAATAAGCCCCCATCCCGCCGGTATTAGGGCCTTTATCGCCATCAAGCACCGCTTTATGATCCTGCGCCGAAGGCAGTGGTAAAATTGTCCGGCCATCGGTAAAAGCCAGAAAAGAGGCCTCCTCGCCCGCTAGAAATTCCTCAACAATCACCCGGCTCCCCGCCTTGCCAAAGGCCTGGTCGGCAAGCATTAAATCCACTGCGGCCACGGCCTCATCAACATTATTGGCGACGATAACCCCCTTACCTGCGGCGAGACCGTCGGCCTTAACCACGATGGGCGCCCCCTTCTCCCGGATAAAGGCCGCCGCCTCATCACGCTTGGTAAAGGCCTGATAAAAGCCAGAAGGAATATTATATTTGGCCAGCAGATCCTTCATAAAGACCTTACTGCCTTCCAAAACAGCCGCCGCCCTCGTGGGGCCAAAGGCCTTCAGGCCCCTGGATTCAAAATAATCAACAATCCCCAGAGTTAAAGGCTCCTCAGGGCCGACAAAGGTAAGGTCAATCTCATTATTTAAGGCAAAGTCGGCCAGCTTTTCCACCTCATTAGCGCCAATATCAAGGCATTGGGCCATCTCTGCTATGCCGGCATTGCCTGGGGCGCAAAAAATTTCTGTAATTCTAAGGCTCTGCTTTAATTTCCAGACCAGGGCATGTTCCCGGCCGCCGGAACCAATCATTAATATCTTCATATCACTCCTCACAAACTAATTTTAACCGTAAGCGTTTACAGGGGCCGGAGATGCGAGGCCCCGGACTGTAAACGTACATCAGAACGTGAACAACCCGATAACGAAACAGATTCGCTGCCCGGCAAACGCTTACATTTAGCCTTATTATCGGTTCGTAAAAATCCAAAGCAACAATTACCGGTGCGGGATCAGCATTTCAAATACACCGGATTTCCCCATTAAAACAGGGGAGTAAACATGAATAACCATTCATTATTTTTCTTTTATTACTTGACAGCCTTGCCGCCCATACATATCATTAAGAATGAATTTCTATTCATTCTACTCTCTTTACTCTCCCATCAGGTCATACATACGTGAAAAAGGCAGACAAACATCAAAAAATTCTTGCGGCAGCCACCAAAGTTTTCGGCAGTAAGGGATTCTTCAGCGCCAGAATATCCGACATCGCCAAGGAAGCAAAGGTGGCAGACGGCACCATATATCTATATTTCCACAACAAATATGATATATTACTCACCCTTTTTGAAGAAGAAATAGCCAAGTTAATCGTTGACATAAAGGCGGCTCTGGCCCAGGAAGAAGATCCGCGGCGCAAATTATATATCTTCGCTCTCCATCACCTGAAACTGGTTATAGAAAAAAAGGAGCTGGCCGAGGTACTCCAGATGGAACTTCGCCAGAGTTCAGATTCCGTTAAGGAATACCGAATCACCAAATTCGTTGATTATGTGAATATAATTTCAAGCATCATTCACCAGGGTCAGAAATCCGGAATTTTCCGGCCGGAACTAAAGCCTGGGATCATCAAACGGGCCTTCTTTGGCGCCCTGGATGAAATGTCCAGATTATGGATATTAAACTCTGATCACTCATATACCATTGATGATACCGCCGATGAAATAAGCTCTATTTTTTTAAACGGCATCAGCCTGCCGGCATAGAAGCCCATAAAAAATCATCAAGGCTCCGCGGCCGGAGATATCTCCATAATTTCAAACTGCCTGACCCCGCCAGGGGTCTTCACCGTAACCTCGTCACCAACCTCCTTGGTCAGTAAACTCTGGCCGATTGGAGAAAGGACGGAGATGCTGCCGGTCTTCACATCCGCCTCTTCCGGCCCCAGTAGACAATAGGTTATTTCCTCATCGTTATCCAGATCCACCATCTCAACTACCGTACCAAAAACTACCCGCTGACATTTTACGTTTGTACAATCAATAATCTCAGCCCGCCCCAGCTTATCCTTCAGTTCCATGATCCGGCATTCAATATGCCCCTGCCGTTCCTTGGCGGCATGATATTCGGCATTTTCTTTCAGATCACCATGGGCCCTGGCCTCTTCAATGGCGCTGATAACATCAATTCGCTCCTTACTCTCCAAACGATGCAGTTCATCTCGCAGCTTGGCATGACCAGTCTTTGACATCGGCACTCTCGTAACCATTATATTCCCCGCCTATATATTCTGGACTTTGCCAGTTATTTGTTGTGTTGTAAAATAGAACAGCCATGCGCGGCCGCCTGCGGCGCCGATCGTCATGGCTCCTATTAACTGCTTTAAATAATGGGCTCTTTATCTACTCTAAGTCGTGTTTATTATCTTTTTTTCCAGGCCGAACCGGCTTGCGTCTATCCGAGGACGCTCAATCACAGCCAACGCCGCCCATCTTGGGGGCCATCCATTTTTGCAGCCCCAAAATAACCGCAAAGACAGCGACAATCATCAACAGTAGCTTTAGTACATCCTGCCATCCATTCATAAGTCCGAGTCCTTTATGTAAAAAAAAGAGTAACTATTCAGCAAATAATTTTGAGCCACCACCCTCTCTATTTTCTCTCCAGTATTATACCAAAATCCCATCGATTTTAAACCAATTTTTACTATAACTATTCAGCCAAACAACCGGGAGAATCCATCCTCTATTTTAAAAGTAACAAATTCAATACGTTGCACATTGTGTTAGCAACTTCTCCAAGAGTGGTGATGAATATATTATAAATGTAGGTGTTGAGCCGTTTTTGCGAAACCAAACAATAAACGGGTTTATTATCTAACGTTGGGCTTCTAAAAATATTCAACCCAACGAAGAGGATTTACCCACACTTTTGGAGAAGTTACTTTTTACCAACGGTAAGAAATTGACAACCCCAGTTCTTTTTTACGATAAAAGCTGGAAGAGAACCATTCCCCTCTAACCCGCAGAGCAAAATCGTTGTTAAGCTCGAAAAAAGCACCGCCGATAAAATGTTGAAAGGCATAGCCACCGGCATCGTGACCGACATAGTACTCCATTGTATAGTATTTAGAAAGCCCGCGCCCCAGATTATCATGAGAGAGCAGATGCTTAAAATACACTCCGATCTCATTGAGCCAATAATTTTTCGGCGACCAATAAGGGTTCCGGACATAATCCGTTAGTCCTCCCACCGTCAGGGCCGGGGCATTACCAACCCTGGAGTCGACAAAGGAATAGCGGTAACGAGCCTGGAGAAAATAGGGCTCGCTATGGAGCAATAATGACGACCAGAGATCATAACCGTTGCTCCAATTATCGTCGGAGTAACGGCTGTGAGCATAACCTCCCCCCAGGGCCAGACGAGACAGCGGTTCAAAGGTTAGAGCCCCCTTAAACTGCCGGCGGGATATTCCCTGGCGGATACTGCTCAATGTATCTGATACCACGTCCTGCCCAAAAGATAAATCAGCGGTCAATTTATCACCAGCCTTAGCTTTAACCTTTAGATAAAACAGAGAGGTATTCCCCCCCCGGCCGGTGTTGCTCTCCAGACCGCCTCCCAGACCGAGACCAATGCCGTTTAAGACCTTCCCCTGCCAGGCGGCAAAGATCCTGCTGGCACGACTCGCCCCATCGCCATTCACCCCATGATATTTGCGGCGCTGCAGATCAAGACGCCATTGCCGGCCAGGGCCGCTGGGCAGCTTAAAGACAAGCCCGGGGATCATTATCCTTATATCTTTAAAACCGTTACGCCCCTCTTCCTCAACATAATCAAATTTAGACAAAACCTGAGGGCGCAGCTTCAACTTATTACGCCGACGGTCAGACTCAAGCTGCGCGAAACGGATGCCGTTGACTGATAATCGGTCGTAAATCGCCGCCTCATCACCAAGCCTTCCAAGACGGCTGTAGACCCCGGCCAAATCAAAGAGCAGGGATTTATCGGCCGGATATTGTCTCGTTAAAGACTTATACCTCTTCGCGGCGGTGAAATAGGCCCGGCCCCGTACCGTACGCCGCACAAGATATTCAGCCGCGTACTCCTGCTGCCAGCGGTAACGGGCATAAAGACGGGCCACAGTCAGCTGCCAGCGGCGGTAGCTGACCGATTTACCCGGAGGAGCGGGAGCCATGAGAATATCGGCAAGCGGACTTTCGTTCACCGGCGCCAGCGAAATCCGCCGCCAGAGGGACTCCTGGCGCTCCGGTCTGGGCAGGGTAATATCCATTTTCCCGGCCATAGCCATCAGAGTACCGTCCACCCCCGGCCGCAGAAACTGCTGATATATCCGCATGGCGGCCGGCCATTTATCAGCCTGCCATAATATCCGGGCTCGGAGCAGAAGAATTTGCGGATCATGCCCCGCCTTTGCCGCCACTTGACAGATATTAAGGGCCTGAGTTGGATCACCGCTGTAAAAAGCGGCTCTAACAGCTTGAGCCAGCATCAATAAATCATGGGGACGACGGGCAGCCAGAACCTCCCAGGCCGCAGCTCCAGCCCTGTACCTCTGTTCCCTGACTAAGGCCCAGGCCGCAATGACCTTTGCCGTCAGAGAATCCGGCTCCCTGGTCTCGACATCAGCCGCGGCCAAAGAAGCGAGAGCTGGCTGATCATACTGCCGGGACCAACGGGCATAGACCAGAATATCAGCGGCTGACAGCCGACGGATATCCATAGCAAGAGCCGAGATGGTTAAGCGCCCCAGGCTCAGCAAAACCACCCTGGCCCGGGGATTTACAGGCTCACGGGCCAACACGGCTTTACACAACTCTGCCGCCTGTCCCGGCGCCAGACGAGCCCAGAAATCGGCCAGAGCCAGCTGCCTCCTTGCCCAGCGCCGATTTTCATTATCTCCCGATGACCCGTCATCCTTCAGTTCATCCTCCAGCCTCAAGGCCAAACGCCGAGCCTGATTTTCCTCCCCTCTCGCCAGCAGGAGACGAGCCTTGAGCAGATCAATATCCCAGGGGGCAATCCTCTTTTCCTCATGAGCCAGAGTCAGCCAGCGCCCTGCCTCATTCAGGCGGCCCTCCAACAGAGCCAGATCAAAGAGCCCGGGAATCAAAAGGTCTCCATCTCCGCTGACAATTAGCCCCACCCGCAGAGCCTGACCAGCCCCATACAAACGCCCGTCACGCCGCAAGACCGCCGCCAGTCCCAGAGCGGCCCTGGCGGTCAGCCCTGCCCGGGCCGCAGTAATTTGAGGCCAGTCTTTATTATTGGCCGTTTCGTTAATTATACGCCCATAGGAGTCTATGGCCTCCTGCCAGGCCTCACAATTAGCATAGGCCTCAGCAATATCAAGCATCAGTGCCTCAGACATGGGGCGCTTCAATGCCCGCCGCAGGGTCAGATAACGATCTACCTCATCCAAGCGTCCCAATTCCCCGGCAATACGGATGGCACGCCCCAAAACCTCCTGCCGTTTAAATGATGAACGTAACAGACGATCATAGTCCTTAAGGGCTGAACTCAACCGTCGGCCGCTCTCCGCCAACCGGCCCTGCCAGTAATAAAATTCCGGTCGTTTACAGCCCTGCCGCCGCAATGACTCTATGATTGGCGCGGCCTTGTCGTCCTCACCCTCCCCAAGATATATTGCCGTCAGCTGCAGCTTAACATTCTCATCGGCGGGGGCTATTTCATAAATGGCCTCCAAGACCTCGGTGAGTTCCTGACGACGACCCATGCGCCGCAGAAGACGGGCCATGGGCCGGTAAACATCAATAACATTGGGGGAGACACGAGCCAGGTGCTTCCAGATTTTTAAGGCCTCCTCATTATGCCCAATGGCCAGAAAGTTGTTGGCCATGGCCCGTAATATCTCCGGGTCATCAGGGCTAATCCCCAGAAGCCGCCGCCAGATATCAAGGGCCTGGCTGTAAAGACCCTTTTCACCATAGAGTTCAGCGGCCTGCTTTAATTTTCCCCGGTCAGGCCGGGGCTCAATGGCAATATAATCCCGCAGGGCCTTCAGGGTTTCATCCTTATTCCCGAGAGCGGCCTGAAGCTGTACCACCAGCCTGGCCGACTCCAGATCAGCAGGCACAAAATGCCGGTAGAGGACAAGACATTTAAGCGCCTTGCGTAACTCCTTGAGCCCCAGGTAACATTTACCAAGCCGCTTTAACAAATTATGGTCTCGAGGATAGCGCCGCCGCAGAGCCAAGAGATGCGGCAGAGCCTTATCAACCTGGCCCAGGGCCTCATAATAAGCGGCGAGATAGCGCTGAGCCTCCATATCCATGGGACGGCGGGCAAGCAGCCGCTGCCAGTAAGAAACGGCCCGGCTTTTATCACTATGCTCCAGGCTCAAGGCCGTATAACGTAAAATACGCCAGGGAGTATCAGCAGCCCCGCTTAGAGAGATGAAAATCCGGCTGGCAGTTTTATAATCACCATGTTCATAGGTTAAACAGGCCAGAGTCCGCCTCAGACCGGGACTGTCCGGTGAGAGTTTAAACAGTTGTTTCAGATAGGGCAGAGCCGCGCCGGAGTCCCCGGTTTTGAGCAGAGCAAAGGCCGCGCCAGCGAGACTTTTCTGGTCGGCAGGGTTGTTTTTCAAGAGAGAGATAAAATATTCGGCCGCCAACTGGAAATGACCGCCGTTAACCTCCAGGGCGGCCAGGGTTCGAAGATACTCCGAACCGCCGTCTCCCATCTCTGTCAAAAGCTTAACGGCCTCATTATCCCGGCCCAGGGCGTGAAGGACATTGGCAAGTTCCCAGGCCGCCGCTTTAAGATCCGGTTTGGCGGTTAAGGCCTGGTGATAGCTTATGACCGCCGCCTTCAGTCTGCGGGCCGAAGCCTGGCGGCGGGCTCTGTCCCAGGCAGTCTCCCAGGCCGGATACTTCGCGGGACTCAGAGTTTGAATCAGGGTTGAGCCTGGTTTTAAAACCTCGGGCCAGGGAATATTGCTAAAAGAAAAACTACGGAGAAAATCAGGGGCAGGGGTAATTGCGCACCCCGCGGCATAGGAAGACAGAGGAATTATAAACAACCCGGCAAAAAGAAGGGAAAAACCCAGACTAAAATTTATCAGTTTCCGGCGCATACAGAGATCTCATACCCGCGGCATGACCGCCGTTAAATTCAACGGGCCTTACGGTAAAAATTATAGATATTCTCAACCACAAAATGGATCATCTCCCGGCTTAATTCCGGATAAACAGGCAAAGCCAGAGTCTCCGCCGCCGCGAGTTCCGCCGCCGGCATCCGCAAATTATTCAAACCCATGTCAGTCACACAAGCCTGTTTATGCATGGGTTCAGGATAATAAACCGCGCAGCCCACCTCATGGGCCTGGAGATAGTCCTTCAATTCATCCCGCTGCCGGCAACGGATGACAAATTGATTATAGATATGATAATCAGCAGCCGCCTCACCGCCCATGGCCGCGGCCTCGGCATAAACCGCCGTAGGCGGCGTAACCTCATTGGCAGTCAAACCGTACTCGGCCAGCAATTCACAATAGAGGGCGGCGTTCTGCCGCCGGGCCTTATGCCAATCCGGCAGATGGGGTAATTTTACATTCAGAGCCGCTGCCTGGATGGGATCAATACGAAAATTACCGCCGAGGACAGCATGGAAATAGCTCGATGATCCGCCATGCACCCGGATAACCCGGATAAGCGCCGCCAGGTCATCATCATCAACCGTAATCATACCACCGTCACCAATCCCGCCCAGGTTCTTGCTGGGAAAGAATGAGAAACAGCCGGCCCGCCCCATACTGCCAGCCCGCCGCCAGACCGTCCGCCCGCCTCTGGTGAGCGGACATACCGCCCCAATGGCCTGAGCCGCGTCCTCAACAATGGGAATATCGTATTGCCGCGCCAGGGCGGTAATAGCTGTCATATCAGCGCATTGACCATAGAGGTGTACCGGCATAACCGCCTTGATTCTCCCCTCCCAGCGCGGATTATCCAGCACCTCCCCCATAATCTCAGGCGAGATATTATAAGAAAGCGGGTCAATATCAGCGAACAGCGGTCTGGCTCCGAGACGCAGAATACTGCCGATGGTGGCAATAAAGGTATAGGGGGTGGTAAGGACAAAATCGCCCGGCCCCACCTTCAGGGCCATAAGTGCTGCCAGCAGGGCATCCGTGCCGCTGGACACCCCAATGCCGTGCCTCGCCCCGCAGTACTCCGCCACCCCCGCTTCCAGGGCCTCCACCCGCTCCCCGAGAATATAGGCAGTGGAATCAATCAACTCCGTAATCCCGGCCAGCATCTCAGCCCGCAAGGGTTTGAGCTGCTCTTTCAAATCTAATAATGGTACACGCATATCGTCCTTAACACCCCGCAGGGGCGTATTGCAATACGCCCGCCCAAAACATATTATTTCTACCTGACGGCGTATTGCCATACGCCCGTCCCAACCACATTATTTCCCTGTAGGGGCGTATTGCATACGCCCATTGCATACGCCCATTGCAATACGCCCATCCCAAACCCATTATTTCCGCCAGCTGTCAACGGCCTCATCCAGAAAATCCTTGATATCAGGCATTTCCTCCTCAAAGAATTTCTTCATTTTCTTCAACAGATTGGCCTCAATCTGCCGAACCCGCTCCCTGGAGATACCGAATTGATCGGCAATA
>CAZZJP010000036.1:0-12225 GCA_964654555.1 uncultured Desulfobulbia bacterium | reverse complement strand
AGGGCTTGAAGAATATGAAGGAGTCTTATCAACCGGGAATTTTTGACAAGAACAAGCCCTTTCAAATAATCAATATTCCTGATGAGGAGGCCTTTGAGATGTCCCGTCTCCTGGCCCGGAAGGAAGGTCTTTTTGTGGGGATGAGTTCGGGGGCTGCCATGTGCGCCGCCCTTGCCCAGGCCAAGCAGCTGGATGAGGGGGTTGTTGTGGTCATCTTTGCCGATGGTGGTGAGAAATACCTCAGTACCCAGCTCTTTTCGGCCGAGAGGCCGGCCCCGCCCGCTAACCCGCGTTTGCGCTTACATAATTCAATGTCTCACAAAAAGGAGGTTTTTGAGCCCCAGCATAAAGACAAGGTGACAATCTATGCCTGTGGCCCCACGGCCTATGAATATGCTGATCTTGGCCACTGCCGCCGCTTTGTCTTTGCTGATATGCTCTGCCGACTTTTGCGCAGTAAGGGGTTCGGGGTAAATTTCTATATGAATTTTACCGATCTTGACGATAATACTATTCGCGGGGCCGAGGAGGCCGGGCAGTCGCTAAGGGATTTTACCGCCGGATATATCCGGGAATTTGAAATTGATATTAAGCGGCTGGGGGTGGCAGAGGCCACTAATTACCCCAGGGCCTCGGAGCATGTTGACGGCATGATTGATATTGCCAGGCGTCTCATTGCCAGGGGCTTTGCCTACGTTAAACATGGTTCGGTTTATTTTAACATCTCAAAATTCCCCGCTTATGGCAAGCTGTCCCGGGTTGATTTAACTAAAATAAAAATTGGTAAAACCGTTGATCTTGATAATTACGACAAGGAAAACCCGGTTGATTTTACTATTCTTAAGCGCTCCACCCTTGCTGAATTAAAAAACGGCATATTCTTTGAGAGTGAGTTCGGTAATGTACGGCCGGGCTGGCATGTGGAGTGTGCCGCCATGGCTCTTCATTATCTTGGTGAGACCATGGATATTCATACCAGCGGCTCCAATCTTATCTTTCCTCATCATGAGAATGAGAACGCCATAGCTCAGGCCATCACCGGTCAGCCCCTGGCGCGTTATTGGCTGCATAACGAGTTGGTGCTGGTGGAGGGCCATAAAATGTCGGCCGCTAATAATAATATCATTACCCTCCGTGATCTGCTGGCTCAAGGTTATAGTGCCAGGGAGATCCGTTATCTGTTGATGTCTGTCCATTACCGCAAGGCAATTAATTTTTCCAGGCGGGCTCTCAGCACGGTTCGTAAAAACCTTAAACGTCTTGATGAATTTACCCGTAAATTGCTATGTCTGCCGCTGGGTCTTCCACATCCCGAGGTTGCCGCCCATCTAACGGCCATGGAAGAAGGCTTTTGGGGAGCCCTTGACGATGATTTGAATATCTCCAAGGCCATGGCCGCTATCTTTGATTTTATTAAAAAGGTGAATCCTATTCTGCTTGACGGCCGCCTTGATCGGGATCAGAAAAAATATATAATTGAGTCGTTAGAGCGCATAAACGAGGTGCTTAATATCCTCCGTCTACAGGAATGCCCCCTGGCTCCAGAGATTGACAAACTAATCATGGAACGACAGCGGGCCAGGGAGCGAAAGGATTGGGCCAAGGCCGATTATGTCCGGGAAGAACTGGTGCGGCAGGGGATTAAAGTTAGCGACAGCGCCAAGGGCCCGGTTTGGAAATCAGTTGATAAGAGTAGTAAAACTACTGGGGAATAGGGCGGCTGCCAGCCGCCCTTCCCTTTAATTTGGCGGCGATTAACTGCTCATGGCTTAAGCGCAGGAGCTTTGCCATGGTGTGGGCGTATTGATCTTCATCGCTATCAAGGATTCTGTCGGCGTAAAAAATTTGCCAGGCTGTTTCCATAATTTGTATTTTCTGTGCCTCTGAAAAATCTTGATTGATTTGGTTGCTGAACTGCCAGAGGTCAACCGTTTCCTGGCGCTCCTGCCTGGCCTGACCGATAAGTTTCTCGGCTTCATTATCTGTAAGGCTGAATTGCCGGCGGATTGCCACCTTGACCTTTGTTAGCTCAGCTGGGCTGCATTCCCCGTCCACAAAGCTCGCCTCTAATAGTAAAATTGTGACCGCCAGCCTGGTGGAGGGCTTATCCTTGGCAGGACATTGACTGCCTAATAAAGATTTAATTGATTTGAACATAGTAAATATCTCGGGAAAAATTAAAGAACTATTAACCGGACAACAGTGTTAGCAATGATAGTACTGCTGAACAGTTATACTCCGGTGGTTATTGTTACTTTTAGACATCAGGCTGAATAGTTACACAATGATATACATATAATTATTATCCGCAAGCAATACTTCATTTGTCTTCAGCCAAGGCAGAACCGTCCCGAACCGTGAGCTGTAACTGCTTCAAGAAGCACAGATCTCTTAATTTTGGCTAAATTCAGCGGAGATAGTTGACAATCAGGGTAGATATTGGTAGGAAAGTTAAATATTATTTAATGGCGATGAGCTCACAGGAGCGGGAACTTATTTTGTAAAGTTATTCTAAAGGAGATTGAGAGATGAATAAAGTAGAATTGGTTAAGAAGATTGCAACTTCCGCAGGTCTATCACAGGTAGCAGCCGAGAAGGCTCTTAATGGTTTTACCGAGGCCGTTCAGGATGCTATGGCCAAGGGTGAAAGTGTGGCTCTTATCGGTTTTGGTACCTTTTCTGTATCTAAGCGCGCGGCGCGGAAGGGGCGTAATCCTCAGACCGGTCAGTCTATTGATATTGCCGCTAAAAATGTTGCTAAATTCAAGGCCGGCAGCCGGTTGAGCGAGGCCGTTAATTAGGGGCTGTAAAGAAAAAAACATGGCCATGGATTGGTCAGCTTTGAATGTGTTGTAATCACAAAATTCTCATCGTAGCTCTGCTGCGCCGATATTTTTACTCAATCGTTACATTCAAATCTGCCCCAGAGCTAAGCACCAATATCACCCATGTCACTTTTTACAGGCCCTGAGCCTCGGCCTCCGGTCATTGGGTAAGCCAGATATGCAGTATTTGATGAAAAAACCCGCTGATTTCAGCGGGTTTTTTTGTGCTGTGAAAGGGGTCTGCTGCTTTTGTCAAGACCTGCAGTTAGAAAATTATGTAATGTTCGGGTAATAATCTGTAATGATTTCATAAGGATACAACGCTTAAGGGTAGGCTCTATTTTTCCAGCTTTCGATTCGGGGGTATAATGATTTTTGCTAAAAAGCGTGGGGGGAATTCTGTCCCTAATTGAGAGGAAAAATTTAATCCGCCCCGGAAGGGTAACAACTTATTGCGTATTACCTTATCCTTGTGTTATATAGCGAAACATTCATTAGTGTTGGCGCCAGTAGCTCAGCTGGATAGAGCAACGGACTTCTAATCCGTAGGCCGGGGGTTCGAATCCCTCCTGGCGCACCAATAAAGGGGTTGCTATGTTCTGCCCCTTCCCCCCCCCTAATCGCCAAATCTATCATCAATGGCTTCTAAAAATTTCTTACCACAATCCGGGCAATAGCCATGCGACATGCTCTTACCAGCCTTTTTAGTCAGGTATTCCTCCACCGGCATCCATTTCCCCTGGCCGGGTTTTGTACCGCTGTCATCCCTGATCTTTTTGCAGTCTAAGCAGATGGGTAGAATATCTTCATACATCTTGACCATATCCTTTAATTCCTGCTTCTCGAAACATTTATTTATGCGGAATATCAATTCGTTCAGGTCACAGGGCTTGAGCAGGTAGTCATCGGCCCCGAGGCGCAGGGCCTCAACCGCGGAGCTCAGATCACCATAGCCGGTGAGGATTATAACCGCAGTGTTTGGCGAGTCCTGTTTTATTCTCTCTAAAACGGTAATGCCGCTCATCCCTTCCATCATCAGGTCGGTTATCACCAGATTAATGGGCAGAGCGCTAAACCGTTTTAAGGCCTCGGCGCCATCGGGAGCGGTGAATACCTGAAAGCCCTCATCAATTAACTTGCCTTCGATGGTCTTAAGAATAATGGCCTCGTCGTCCACTAAGAGAATTGTTTTGCTCATTTGGTTTTCCTTGTAATGGGCAGGGTGATGGTGAAAACAGTACCTTGGCCGGGTTTACTCTCTACTTTGATGTCGCCTTGATGGCGTTTTATAATCCCATAGCTCACCGACAGACCTAAACCAGTACCCTTTACGGCCGCCTTGGTGGTGAAAAAAGGTTCAAATATATGGGGGAGATTCTCGGCCGGGATACCGTTACCGGTGTCGGTAATTTTGATTATAGCCTGATTTGATATTTTCCGGGTGGAAATAATTACTCGGCTGCCCGGCCCGCAGGATTCCATGGCATTGTTGAGCAGATTCAGTAATACCTGTTTAATCTGGTCGGAGACGGCCTGAATGGGCGGCATATTGGGTTCGTAATCCGTGTTTATTTTAATCCCTTTGTTTTTCATCTCCTTCTTGGTGAGCATCAGCATATTGTCGATGGTGGTGGTGAGATTAACCGTGGTCATTATGCCGGAGGTCGGGCGGTTGAAATCCTGTAGATTTTTGATCAGGCTCTTGATGCGGTCGCATTCGGCAACGGCCAGTTCAGCGAACTCTCGGTTGGAATTGTCTAATTGCCCTTTATCCAGCAGGAGCTCAAGGACGTTGCGGATGCCAAAGAGAGGATTGTTGATTTCATGGGCGATGGAGGCCGAAAGTTTACCCACGGCGCTCAGTTTTTCGGCATGCAGTAATTGCTCCTGGAGCTGGCGTTCATCGCTGATATCAATGCCAATGCTGATTATATATTCAATTTTACCGTTGTCTGAGGTAAAGATGGTGTTGGAACAGTCAATGGCTAAGTGCTGGTTGTCCTTAGTTAAGATGTGAAATTCCAGTTTTGGCGGGAAAGGCTGTTGGTGGATTTCGGCAAAATATTTGTTAATTTGCCGGGCCTCGGCTGTCGGCAGCAGGACATCACTGAACCTCTTGTTTTTCATTTCCTCAATGCTGTAACCGGTAAGTCTTTCGCAGGTCTTATTGCAGCGGATAATCCGCCCCTGGGGATCTAAGACCACGATGAGGGCGGCGGCAGTGTTAAGGATGGCGGCGGTGAAGGAGGATTCCTGCTGGAGGGCTGTCTCGGCCCTGGTTCTTACTTCGACTTCCCGCTGGAGATATAGATTGGAGCGGGCCAGTTCCGCGGTACGTTTTTTGAGTCGGCTGGAGCCTGAAATAATACCGAAATCCCCGATGAGCCATAGGAGAAGCAGGGATATAGCATGTACCGTTATTTGTTTGTTGGCATCTTTAATAAAGGAGTTCATGGGCAGGGATATGCCAATTCCTCCCCTGACATCTCCTACCTTGTAGCCTTGATGGTCATGGCAGCGCAGGCAGATTGGTCTTACAAAGAGGGGTTGCATGAGGCGGAGGGTCTCGCTGCCGCTTTTTTTGTCCTTGATTATGGCCACATCCTCCTTGCTGCCCCGCTCGAAGGATTTTAAGGCCTTGGTTTCCCAACGGTCTGGCTTGTTGGCGGGGCGCAGGGGCTTAAGACTGGTCAGGTGGCCGGCGACACCATAGAGATCGGAGAAGGTATTGTTTAAATCGCGCAGCATGTATTCTGGATTCATCAGGGTGAGGCGGCGGCCGGAGGGGGTGGTAATGTCTCTTTCGGGTATTTTCAGATAGGGGTTGGGCTGCAGGTCTTTAGTAACCGGGACATATACCCCGCCCCGGGCGTAGGCCCAGAAGCGGAAGGCCTTTTCTTTATTTAAGTGAGCGCGGGCCGTGTTTAAGGCCATAGCTCTGGTGGCGGCGTTTATGTCAATGACTTCCTTGGTCAATAATCCGCTGACTATAATTGTCCATACAGCCAGTAGAGCCCAAGTGTAATGCATGAGGTTGAAGCGGCGTTTGGGGGCGGGATTATTATTCAAGGTTGTAAGCTTTGGAGTCCAGGCCGGTAAAATAATTTATAAGTCTTGGATTCTTTGCATGATTTTATAACTATTTATATTATACTAAAAATCTATTGTCGATGTCAGATTATTTTAGGGGCTTTGGTAATAAACAGGAAAACTGGAAGGTACTGAAATGGCAGAAGTGGATATTCTCAATCTGGAGGCCCGGTTGCGAGAATTGGAAGAGAAGTTTCTTACCATCGATTCCCTGGCTCAGGATGTGGCTCAATGCCGGACATTAGAGGAACGGCTGGAGATCCGTCTACAGTTTGAGGCTCTCATTACTGAAATTTCCACGACCTTTATTAATCTTCTGCCCGCGGAATTACAAAGGGGTATAAACATGGCTTTGAGCAAGGTGGCGGCGTTTACCGGCGCCGGGCGCTGTTATGTCTTTATTCTGAGTGAGGACGGGACGTTTATGACCAACACCCATGAGTACTTCTCCGCCGGGGTAGAACCGCAGCTTGAGAGGCTGCGCCGGGAGCCGGTGGTCAGTCATCAATGGCTGCTTGAAAAGTTGCGCAGTAACGGGGTGCTGCGAATTGAGAGGGAAGGTGGACTGCCGCCTGGGTTTGATGATGTATTCATCAAACCGGAGGTTCGGGCCTCGGTAATAGTTGGTTTTTTTACCAAGAAGCGTTTGGCGGGTTTTATTGGCTTCGACTGGATGGGTGATGTTGATGCCGATGTGGTGCAGACTGCTGATATGCTGACTGTTCTGGGGCCGATTATCGCCAATGCCCTGGAGCGCAAAAAGATGGAAGATACCAGGGAAAAATTGATTAGTGAATTGCGCCGTACCCAGGAAAAGCTGTTAACCCTGTCGGTTCGGGATCAATTAACCGACCTCTTTAACCGGCGGCATATGGAGGAATCTTTGGCCCGGGAGATAAGCCGGGCCGCGCGTCATAAAACCTCTCTCGCTGTAATTATGCTTGATCTCGATTATTTTAAAAGGATTAACGATACCTACGGCCATATGGCTGGAGACGTGGTTTTGAAGGAAATCGGCCGTCTCCTGCAGGAACGTTCCAGGGGGGAGGACGTGGTTTGCCGTTATGGCGGAGAAGAGTTTATTATTATTATGCCGGGTGCCTCTTTGGAGGCGGCCGGCAAGCGGGCGGCCGAGCTTTGTCTCGCCACCGGCGCTCTGGAGATTAAATATCGTGATGAAAATCTGCCCAAAATTACCGTCTCCCTGGGAACCGCCGCTTACCCTCAACATGGTGATACTGCCGCCCTTCTGCTCTATAAAGTAGATAAGGCCCTTTATCAGGCTAAGCAAAGAGGACGGAACCGAGTGATGGCCGCGGACTGACCGCTTTCTTGAATACTTGATTTAAAAGTAACGAATTCAATAAGTTGCACATATTGTTTATATGAAAGTCACCTGCCAAGAGTGTTGGCCTTGCTACGACTTTCATGTTTCGTTGTGCCTGGGTGATCGGGCATGGCTGTTACTTAGAAGCGTTATATTTAAAAGAACCAATCAGCAGGACGTAACTGTTTAGTAGTGCTGCTGAACAGTTACGATTTTATCGCCATTTAGGTGGAAGCAGACGCTTGATGCGTTTATCCACCAAGTCCCTGGTGGCACGGTCTACCGTAAGAACTCGGGGGTACCAGGGTTTAAGACGGCAGTCGAAGACAATGGGGGCGTCAAGGCCGACATGGAATCTTCGCACCATGCTGGCGGTTCCATGAATATCGGCCGCCGGTTCAAAACGAGTGAAAAAATGCCACAAAAAGGCGGACAGATCAGCGCATGCTGCCTTGACGTTATCTACCAGGATGATTACCGGCCATTCTCCCCAGGCGGGATAGGAGGTTAGAGCATTGATTAAGTTGTTATTTCCCTCGTATGCCGCCCCCTCCACCACCAGGGTGCCGGGGAGAAAAACCTCGGCCCGTTTAACTTCCGGCGGCAGGGGGAAATTAATCTCTTCCGGCAGTTGCCGGCATTTCTCCTGACCCAGGCCCATCATAATGGCCTTGGAACCTTTGTTGACCTGGGGGCCGGTGTAATCCAAGGTGTCTTGAGAAACATTGGAGAAAACAAAGAGATCTGTCTGCCAGTTAATTCTCTCTAATACATGGCGCCAGAGGGCCGGGAAGTCGTTTATGTCTATGCCGCCGTCGGTAATAATCAAGAATTTGGTCAGTGACAGTTGTCCTTCGCCGAGGATGCGGAGACCGGCGGCAAAGGCCTCGCGCGGGTAACGATTACAGATCCTGGCGGCGGCGAGGCAATGAAAGCCGGTATCGCCAAAGGTCTTTAATTCCCGTACCCCGTTCATCACTAAGGGAAAGAGCGGCGAGAGGAGATCCTGCAGAAAATCGCCGATATAGTAATCTTCCTGGCGGGGGCGGCCCACCACGGTGGCGGGATAGATGGCGTCTTTGCGGCAATAGAGGGTCTGGGCTTGGAATACGGGGTAGTCGTGGCGCAGGGAGTCGTAGCCGTAGTGGTCGCCAAAGGGGCCTTCCGGCCGTCTGACGTGGGGAGGAACCTGCCCCTGAACCGCGAATTCGACATTGGCAATTAACTGGTGGCCGCCGTCCGGGCTGGCGGTTACCGGCAGTTTGCCGCCGAGGAGCAGGGAGGCCAGCAGCAATTCGGGAATGTTCTCCGGCAGGGGGGCGATGGCCGCCATCATCAAGGCCGGGGGGCCGCCGATGAAAAGGGTCATGGGCAGGCTCTCATTCCTTTTTTCGGCCTCGTAATAGTGAAAGCCGCCGCCTTTGTGGATCTGCCAGTGAATGCCGGTGGTCTGGTCGTCATAACGCTGGACGCGGTACATTCCCAGATTATGACCCCGGCCATCTGGATGCTCGGTATAGATTAGAGGCAGGGTAACAAAGGGGCCGCCGTCCGTATCCCAGGAGGTGAGGAGGGGCAGGTCATTGAGGTGAGGCGGTTGCTGGCGGTGTTCCAGAATTGGGGCTCGCCGGACATTTTTAAGGCCGATTTTCATGGCCTGTTTTATGATATGGCGGCTGTCCCATAGTCGGCTGAGGGATGGCGGGCCGAAGGATTCTATAGTATGAACCAGGCCCTGGACGAATTTTTGCGGCCGCCGGCCAAAGGCCAGTTCAAGGCGTCTGTTGCTACCGAATAGATTGGTAACTACCGGGAAGCGGCTGCCTTTCACCTTGGTGAAGAGCAGGGCCGGACCCTGGCGGGCGATAACCCGGCGGTGGATTTCGGCAATCTCGAGATAGGGGTCAACTTCTTCCTCAATTACATGCAGTTCTGATTCCTGGCGCAGAATATTGAGATAGGCTCTGAGGTCTGGGATAATGTGTTCTGTCAAAAAAAACTCCAAAAATAAATCTATTCAGTCAAGTTGGATAAACCAGTTCTGAAACGCGGGCTGTAAGGGGGGTAGCAAAAATAATTTGTAAATTGAACACTTATAGTATCATTTTAAATGAAAATTTATTAGTATTTCTGTTAATTTTTTGAGTAAGCACGTTTGTGCTGTCCTCAAATTAATGGGGTCTAACTGAGGAATAAACGGTGATATTCTCCCTCACGCAGATGCTTTTTCATGGTCTTTGTTAACAGATCTACAATATTGGTTAATTCCTGATCCGTCAGGCGGGGGGTCAGGGTATCTAACAGTTCGTTTTGGCTGAATTTCTGGAGAAATTTTCTAAGGGAACGTTCATCGGTGCGGCGGTTCCAGCCAAAGCATATTTCTTCAATTTCTTCAGGCATAAGAATTAGCGGTGTATAATTTATGAGTGAAAAAAAACGTGGGGCGCTGCATAAAGGGCAGCAGTACGAAGAGATTGATTCCCCTCAGCATATTCTGCGTGTTCTAACAGATATAAAAAAGCAGCATAAATTTATAATATTACAGCATAAGGGGTATCAATCCGGCAGTACGGCTATAGTAAAACCAAGGGCTGAATTTCTACTTATTGACCGGCCTCTGGACTGGCCCGGAGTAAGTAAAAAAATTAGAGTCCTGTATCGTGATAATACCAATGTGTGGTGCTATTTTAATACGGTGCTGCTTAATTCCAGCCAAGATACCTTAAAAACTTCATTTCCAACAGAACTTTTTCGCATGCAGCGCCGGGCTCATTTTCGGATTATGATGTCTTCACAATGTAAGGTGTCATTTAAAAATAATGATATCGATTTTCTTGAGGCGCGGATTAATGATCTGAGTGTTGGCGGCATGTCAATATGTTTGTTGGGCTTAGATAATGCCGATCTGCTTAAACAGGGGGATAAGGTGGCGGATATAAGCATTTGCCTTGCCCCGGAAGGTAAGGCGGAGCAGGGGGCGGAGCTGGAGATCAAAGAAGGGGGGATCGTTCGTTTTTTTAATACTGAGGACGGTCGTCGCTGTATGGGGGTGGAATTTTACGTTCAGGGTCGAGAGGGCAACCGGCTCATGCAGTTTGTCCGCAGCCGGGAGCTGGCCGCTCTTCGTAAAGGGGTCGCTTAAATATTTCGTAATTATTCAGCGTGATGTGTAACCGCCGGAGTGTAACCGCTCAGCCCCCGGCAATGCGCCAATGGGCCTGGCGTTCCCTGGGGCCGTCGAATTCGCAGAAGAATATTCTCTGCCAGGTGCCGAGTTTCAGGGCGCTATTTTCAATAAATACTATTTCAGAGCTGCCGATTATTGAGGTCATCATGTGGGCCTGCGAGTTGCCTTCGAGGTGTTTATAAGGGAATTGGCTGGGGACGATACGCTCGATTACCGCGGCGATATCCTGCTGGACGGCTGGATCGGCCCCTTCGTTAATGGTCAGGGCGGCGGTGGTATGCGGACAATAGAGATAGCAGATACCTCCCTCACAGCCGCTTTGCTTCAGAGCCTTGTTTATCTGGGTAGTTATATCTATCAATTCTATTTTTCTGGAGCTGCTGATGGTGATGGTTCCCTTATTCATAGTAGGCCTCTTATAGTTGTGGCATTGAATAACAACTGAAAAAATATTATAAATGAAGTCTGTTCAGCGGCATCCAATCCTGATCTATGCTTATCCGCCCATTTATATGGAGCAGTTCTGCATAGTCGTCACAAAAATTATAATAATATGTTTGAGCTTGTCAAAGATATTATTTCAGGACTACTGCTGAATAGTTTATATGAAAGTCACCTGCCAGGGATATTGGCCTTGCCACGACTTTCATGTTTCGTTGTGCCTGGGTGATCGGGCATGGCTGTTACTTCGGAGTACTGCTGAACAGTTACACTCCGATGGTTATTGTTACTTTTAAAATAGAGGCCGGGTTCGCCCGGTTGTTTGGCTGAATAGTTACGGAGCATTAAATGTTGGAACAAAGTTTGTTGAATCTTCATTGGCAGGGGGATTATGCCTCTCTTGTTGGTACCCCGGAAAACGGCTTAAACTTCACCGCGGCCCTGCCGGGCAAGCTGCGTCTTGATGCGCCGCGGGTAGAAATCTGAGGATAGCGCTATGATTCTTCTCTGGTTTTATTCTGCTTTTCCCCTCTCGGCTTTTATCCTTCCCCGGCAGAGGTCTGTGTCTTGAATTATTATCCGGTATGTCTAAATATTGCCGGCCGTCCATGTCTGGTTATTGGCGGCGGCCGGGTGGCGGAACGTAAGGTCGGAGGGCTCCTTGACTGTGGAGCCGATGTCTGTGTCATCAGTCCGCTTTTGGCTCCTGGTCTGCGCCTGCTTTATGAGCAGGGGGTTATCAGCTGGCGGCAGCGCGGTTATGAAAGTGATGATGTGCGGGGGGCCTTCCTGGTGATGGCGGCCACTGATGATCATGAGGTGCAGGATATGGTCGTGGCTGATTGCGTCCGGCATAATATTCCGCTCAATGTGGCTGATGTACCGGATAAATGCAATTTTATCCTGCCAGCCCTGGTGCGCCGGGGCAGTCTCTCAATTGCTATCTCCACCTCCGGCAAGAGTCCGGCCCTGGCCAGGGAACTTAAAGAGCGTCTCAGGGCGGAGATTGGGGGTGAGTTTGAGTTGTTGAATGATATGATGGGCCTGCTGCGCGCGGAGGTCATGGGCCGGGGATTGGCACAAAAACAGAATGAAGCATTGTTCAAGGAGATATTGGTCGTCGGGCCGGCAGTCTGGATTAAGGAACATAACTGGCCGCCCATCCAGGCCCATCTTGAGAAGGTGCTTGGTAGTCTGCCTGATTCTCTCATGGATGAGCTTCGTGAACTTGTGGATAGGGGCGCGCCAGGGGTGCAATAAAGACCGTCCATGGGCGGTTAATCGATATTATTGGGTAACTTTCAGCAATAAGCGAAAAATTGCCCTAAACTGTGAACTGTAACTGTTCAGCAGTG
>CAZZJP010000035.1:0-12240 GCA_964654555.1 uncultured Desulfobulbia bacterium | reverse complement strand
ATTGGAGATTGAGACTGTTAACCTGTAACATATTTTAAGAGTAGAGTGGTTGTAAAAGAAAGTAGCCTGGCGGTTAAAGCTTACAGGGGGAGAGCAAAGCTAGGAAAATTATGATAGTATTTCATTTACGGCGGTAAGCAGAGCCTCCTTGGAGACTGGTTTGGTTAGACTTTTTTTAACGCCAATGGTGCAGGCCAGGCGCAGATAACGTTCAGCCTTGATAACTCCGCCGCCGGAAACGGCAATAATCCGAGTCTCGGGGAACACCTTGTCTAATTCTATGATCATCTTCAGGCCGTCTTTAACCGGCATCAGCATATCGGTGATAATCAGGTCAAATGAATTATTTTGGCATAACTCCAGACCTTCCTGGCCATTTTCAGCGCAGACAACCCCATGCCCCTCCTTTTTCAGGATTTTGGTAAATACCTGTCTTATTGCCGGGTCGTCATCTACTAAGAGGATATGTGCCAATTGTTTACCTTGTTAAAGCTATGAAAGGATGAATTATAAAAAATAACACAAAAAAAACTTTAAATCTCATATTTTGTTAAAAACTAATTATTTTACAAAAAATTCGTCACCGGTCTTGAGAACTCCGGGCTTAATAACCTTGGCGAAAATACCCTCTTTGGGCATTATGCAGTCGCCAACTTTTTTGGCGATATTGCATTTATCATGGCACTTTTTGCCAATCTGGGTGACCTCCAGTTCGATCTCTCCAGACTGCAGTCTGGTACCGACTGGCAGGGACGGCAGATCAATCCCGCTGGTGGTAATGTTTTCAGCAAAGGAGCCGGGCGGCAGGTCGAGATCACCTCTCGCGGCCAGCATCTTGTTGATGCTCTCAATGCCAAGGAGGCTGATTTGGCGGTGCCAGTTTCTGGCATGGGCATCACCGATGATCCCATGATCAATCTTTAAGGTAACCTCTGAAACGGGTTTTTTCTCCATTCCCTTACTGAGGCTGATATTTAAAGAGACGATTGTTGCCATTATTTAACTCCTTGGAAGTTCTTTAATATAGGTATTCTGCGGATTAATGCAATAATTCATTGCGGTTGGTTGCGGGGCATGGCCGCGTGTCTTGCCTGACTGGCGGAATTAATCTGTAAAAAGCGGGGTGCTGAGATAGCGCTCTCCGGTATCAGGCAGGATGACCACAATAGTTTTATCCTTATTTTCCGGCCGGGCGGCTATTTCAAGGGCGGCAAAGACGGCGGCTCCGGATGATATCCCGCAGAGGATGCCCTCGGTGGTACTTAATGAGCGTGCCGCGCGCATGGCCTCATCATTACTGACCTGAAAGACTTCATCAATGATGGCGGTATTTAAAACTTTGGGAATAAAACCGGCGCCAATCCCCTGAATTTTGTGAGGCCCTGGTTGACCGCCGCTTAATACCGGGGAATCCCTGGGTTCAACCGCGATTATCTTGAGGTTGGGATTTTTAGCCTTTAATATCTCGCCCGCTCCGGTAATTGTCCCTCCGGTTCCCACCCCGACAATAAATATGTCCACCTGACCCGCGGTATCTTGCCAGATTTCGGGGCCGGTGGTACGGCGGTGAATCTCCGGGTTGGCGGGGTTAGTGAATTGGCCTGGGATAAAGGAATTCGGGATTTCCGTTCCGAGCTGAACCGCCTTGTTAATTGCCCCCTTCATGCCCTCGGCTCCGGGGGTTAGAACCAGCTCGGCGCCGAGATGGCTCAGGAGACGGCGGCGTTCGATACTCATGGTGTCGGGCATAGTCAGAATCAAGCGCAGACCCCTGGCGGCGCAGACCGAGGCCAGAGCAATACCTGTATTGCCGCTGGTGGCCTCAATGATTATGGTCTGGGCGGAAATCTCCCCGGCCTCCTCGGCCGCGGCGATCATCGCCTGGCCGATGCGATCTTTGACGCTGCCCAGGGGGTTACGGGATTCAAGTTTGGCCAGAATAAGGGCTGGGCCCGGGTTGAGGCGGTTTAAGCGGACAAGGGGGGTGCGGCCAATAGTTTCGGTGAGGTTGTTATAGGTACTCATAGCTGGATTCCTTGCGTGGGATGATAAAAAAATAATTTATTTGGCGGCCTTTCTGCCGCGGCCCAGGAAGGCGAGCTCCGGGCGTTTCAGCAGAACCTTGGTATCTGGCTCGACACTCTCCGTGAGCCAGATGTTACCACCAATTACGGCCCGGGTGCCGATGGTGGTTTCGCCGCCCAATATGGTGGTGTTGGCATAAATAATCACATCGTCCTCAATGGTTGGGTGGCGTTTATGGTCGCGGTAGCGTTCTCCGGCATCACTGGGCAGGGAGAGGGCGCCCAGGGTTACTCCTTGATAGAGGCGCACCCTGCTGCCTATTTTAGTGGTCTCGCCAATGACCACCCCTGTGCCGTGATCGATAAAAAAACTGCCGCCAATGGAGGCGCCGGGATGAATATCAATGCCTGTCAGACTGTGGGCGTGTTCGGTCATTATGCGGGGGATGATGGGCACTCCAAGCTTTAAAAGGACATGGGCCATACGGTAAACATTGATGGCCAGCAGGCCGGGATAACTGAAGATAACCTCATCGGCTCCCTTGGCAGCCGGATCGCCATCTAAGGCGGCCTGGATATCAGAGGTAAGCATCACCTCCATCTCTGGCAGAGCCTCAATGAAGCGCAGGGCGATTTCATGGCCCTTTGGTCTGCAGGACGAACAGGGCAGACTGCGCCGTACACAGTCATGCTGGAGGGCGAGAACTATCTGCTGGCTTAAATCGGCGTAAAGTTCCGTGGTCTCCTGGCCCAGAAAATAGGCCAGGTTGGATTTTTTGAGCTTGGTACTGGTGAAGTAGCCGGGAAACAGAAGGCTGCGGGCCTTGTGAATTATCCTGACCACGGCCTCATGGGAGGGCATGGGGGTCGGTTCAAGATGCTCAAAACCCTCCTTGGTATTCCAGAAAGTCAGCAGGTTGTTTACTACCTCGGGAATCTGATCGTAGAAGGTGCTGATCTGGCTTTCTTCATCAACGCACTTGATTGTGATTATTGGTTTCATAATTAAAATCTGATCCTCAATGGCCGATTAAAAATATACCATAAGTGGCCCGGAGATTAGGCAGTAGACGAATAACCTGGCCATGAAGGTCTTCATTCTGGGTATTGATACCCATTTCTCTGATAATCTTAAAGCCGGTTTTCTGGACAAATCCACGAAAATCTCTAAGGGTAATTACCCTGATATTCGGGGTGTTGTACCATTCGTAGGGCAGCTGGCTGGTAGTGGGGGTTCGGCCCATGAAAAAGAGTTGCAGCCGGCACAGCCAATGGCTGAAATTTGGGAAACTCACCACTATGCGGCGGCCCACGCGCAGTAATTCTTTCAACAGGGCCTCCGGTTCATAGACCTGCTGCAGGGTGCGGCTCAGAATAACATAGTCAAACGTGTTATCGGCGTAATCCAGAACCTCCTCGTTAATATCTCCCTGAATAACCGAGATTCCCCGCTCAATACAACGGGCGATATTGGCCTCTTCAAAGTCAATACCGGTGCCATTGACCTCCTTGTTCTGTACCAGAAAATATAGTAAATCCCCGCTGCCGCAGCCCAGATCAAGGACTCTGGCGCCGGGCTCTATCCAGGAGGCGATTATCTCAAGATCAAAGCGCATAATCTCGGGCCTCCCGGCTCATTCTGTCGAGGAAACCGCTCATAAGGTTTGACAGCCGTTTACTTTCCAACAGAAAGGCATCGTGGCCCCATTTGGCCTCTATCTCGCAGAAACTTACATCTAAGCTGTTCTTCTTCATGGCCTTGACCATGGCGCGTGACTCCCTGGTGGGATAAAGCCAGTCAGAGGTAAAGGAGGTCACGAGATAACGGGCTCTGGCTCTGGCAAAGGGTGATTTAAGGCTGCCATCGGCCTGAGGACTGGGAGCCAGATCAAAATAATCCGCTGCCTTGGTGATATACAGAAAGGAGTTGGCATCGAAACGTTCGACAAATTTTTTACCCTGATAGCGCAGATAGCTCTCAACCTGGAAGTCGGCGTCAAAATTAAAGGAGAAATCTTTCTTGTCCTGCAAACGGCGGCCGAATTTATGGCGCATGGCCTCATCTGAGAGATAGGTGATATGGCCAATCATGCGGGCCACGGCCAGGCCCATATCCGGCTTGGTTCCCTGGTAATAATTGCCCTCCCGCCAGTTAGGGTCAGCCATAATCGCCTGGCGGGCCACCTCGTTAAAGGCGATGGCCAGGGCGGAATGACGCTGGGTGGTGGCGAGAAGAATGGCGGAAAATACCATCTCTGGATAATGGATACTCCATTCCAGGCTCTGCATGCCGCCAATGGAGCCGCCAATTACCGCCAGAAGACGGGGTATACCAAGGAAGTCAATGAGCTGTTTTTGGGCTTTGACCATATCGGCAATGGTAATTACCGGAAACTTCAGGCCGTAGGCCAGGCCGGTGGCAGGGCTAAGACTTGAGGGGCCGCTGGTTCCCATGCAGCCCCCCAGTATATTAGAACAGACAACAAAATATCTGTTGGTGTCAATGGCCCTGCCGGGGCCGATCATAATCTCCCACCAGCCGGGTTTGTTGGCTCCGGCATGGAAACCAGCGGCATGGGCATCACCGGAAAGGGCGTGACAGATCAAAATGGCGTTGTCGGCCGCCTTGTTTAATTTTCCATAGGTTTCATAGGCAATTGTGCCCTTCTCAAGAGAATCGTTATTGTCTAAGAGCAGAGGGCCGGGGAGCTGAAAAAACTTGGTTTTCGTCGGGCCAATTGTTTCTTTCATGGCTGGATAGATTACAGCGCTTGCTCCAAATCGGCAATAATATCTTCTATGTTTTCAATGCCGATGGACAGGCGGATAAAGTCCTCTGTGACCCCGGCATCTATCTGCTGCTCGGGGGTCATCTGCGAGTGGGTGGTGCTGGCCGGATGAATGGCCAGCGATTTGGCGTCACCCACGTTGGCAAGATGTGAGAAGACCGTGAGTTTTTCAATAAACTGGCGGCCGGCCTCCAGCCCTCCCTTGATACGGAACCCCACCATACCGCCAAAACCATGGCTGAGATATTTACGGGCCTGCTCATGACTTGGATGTTCGGTCAGGCCGGGGTAAATGACCTCGCTTACCTCGGGATGGGTCTGGAGGAAGCGGGCGGCAGTCAGGGCGTTCGCGCTGTGACGTTCCATGCGCAGGGCCAAGGTCTCTAAGCCCTGCAGAAAAAGAAAGGCGTTAAAGGGGCTCATACAGGGGCCCAGATCTCTGGTAAAGCGGGATTTTAACTTGACGATGTAGGCCAGCTGGCCGAATTCATCTAAATAGTTCAGGCCGCCCCGGTAAGAGGGATCATCATCGCTGAGGTCGGTAAATTTGCCGCTGCTCCAGTCGAATTTGCCGGAATCCACAACCAGGCCGCCGATGGAGGTGCCGTGGCCGCCGATCCATTTGGTGGCCGAGTGGATAATTATATCTGCTCCATGTTCAAAGGGGCGGCAGAGATAGGGGGTGGCAAAGGTGTTATCTATAATTAAGGGAACACCTGCATTATGGGCGACGGTGGCAGCTCCGGCAATATCCAGAACATTAAGCTTCGGATTGCCGATGGTCTCTGCGAAGACGGCCTTGGTCTTTTCGTCAATGGCCTCTTTTATACTCTGGGGATCGGGGTCGACAAATTTAACTTCAATGCCGAATTTCTGGCGGAAGGTAAGGTCAAAAAGGGTATAGGTGCCGCCGTATATGGAATTTGAGGCCACAATATTGTCACCATTACTGGCAATGGTGAGCAGGGCCATGAAGGTGGCCGACTGGCCAGAGGAAAGGGCGGCGGCAGCCAGCCCGCCCTCCAGACTGGCGATACGGGTCTCCAGGGCCTCATAGGTGGGGTTGGTGAACCGATTGTATATTTCACCAGGAAAATCAGGGCCGCGCAGGGCGAAAAGGTTGGCCGCCTGCTCGGTATTCTCAAAGATATAAGAGGCGGTCTGGAATATGGGAATCGCCCGGGCTCTGGTAGTTGAATCCGGGGTGTAGCCGCTGTGTAAGGCTCTGGTGTTAAAACCCAGTTTAGGTTCTGACATCTGCTGCTCCTCTTTTAGCTTATTGGGCTGGTGCCGGCTCCTCGAAGTTCTCTATCAGGGAGACTAAGACCTCACATTGGCGGCAGACTGACATTTTATCCTGCCAGGTTTTTTGAGCCTGGCACTCACAAATCGTGCCGTTTATGAACCAGCAAAGTTTACCGGCCTGAAACTCCCAGGCCGGACATTTGTTGCGGCGTTTTGGGGGGCATTTTTTTACCTCCCAGCATGGTTTTATCTTCTTCTCATCGTTACTAAGCCTGGATAAAAGGAAAAAAATCTGTCGCTCGACATGAGCCGGTATTTTACGCCAGCCCTGCTCGTAGCTGTGGACGGCTTTTAGTGAGACCCCCAGAAGTTCGGCTATTATTTTTTGGGTTTTTCCAAGGCGTTTGCGGGCCGCAAGAAATTCAGCACTGATCATAATACCACCGACGGTGATGAGCGGTTTTAATATAGCACAAACCGTTAATTATAGAGTATAAGAAGTGAAAGAAATACATGAAATGATTAAATACCACATTGTGGTATTGTAGGCAAGTTAAAAAATAAAAAAATGATTCGTTAATTTATTTATCTAAACAGAGGAATGTGAACTTCGGCTGTAAAATAAAGGAATAAACACTGCTTGCGGTAAGGAGCCGAACCAGGCGCTATACTATTAGATTATAGATAATTTAAGTTGTCTGGTAATAGTTCACCAAGGGCACCAAAGTTGATGGTGAACTTTTACACTATCTGTAGCGGCAAAATTGGATAATATAAATTGACTTTTGTTGTCTCGAAGATTAAAAAGTAAGGTTGACTGCCTGACATTTTTCTTTGATAGGCTGTTTGGGCAGAAAATACTATAACTATATGGAATTTAATAAAATTATGACCGATAAAAAATCAAAATATGCCGAAGCTGGTGTTGATATTGATAAGGCCAATGCTTTTGTTGATAATATAAAGCCTCTTGTTGCCGCTACTTTTCAACGCGGCGTTTTAACAGATATTGGAGGCTTTGGGGGGCTTTTCGCCCTGGGTAGCGGCCGTTATCAGGATCCGGTATTGGTCTCTTCCACCGATGGTGTGGGTACTAAATTGAAAATTGCCGAGTTATGTGGCTGTCACGATACCATTGGTATTGATCTGGTGGCTATGTGCGTGAATGACGTTATTGTCTCCGGCGCCCGGCCGCTTTTCTTTCTGGATTATTTTTCCATGGGGGTCTTGAATATAGAGCAGGCCTGTGATGTGGTAAAAGGGGTTGCCAAGGGCTGTCAGATCTCTAAATGTTCACTCATTGGCGGCGAAACGGCCGAGATGCCGGGTCATTACGCCGCCGGCGCTTATGATCTGGCCGGTTTTTCCGTTGGTATTGTGGAGCGCGATGCCATTATTGACGGTTCTGAAATCAGGGTGGGGGATAAAATTATCGGGCTGGGTTCAAGCGGTATCCATAGTAATGGTTATTCTCTGGTGCGTAAGGTCTGTTTTGAGGAGCTTGGCCTCAAGGTTGATGATTATGTTGATGAGCTGGGTTGCTCTCTTGGTGAGGAACTTTTACGTCCCACCAGAATTTACACCGAGACTATACTTAATATAATCAAAAATTTCCCGGTTCGGGGGCTGGTACACATTACCGGCGGCGGTTTTAGTGATAATATCCCGCGCATTCTACCCAAGGGCTGCCGGGCGGTTATTGACCGTAAATCCTGGCCGTTGCTGCCGATTTTTGAATTTCTGCGTCAGGGCGGTAAGATAAGCGGCCCTGAGATGTACCATACCTTTAACTGCGGTATTGGTATGGTTATGATCGTGGGCTCAAAAGATGTTGAAGACGTTATTATGCAGCTTGAGGCCCTGGGCGAAAAGGCTTATGTTATCGGTGAGATATCCGCTTGTCAGGGTAAGTTGTGTCCGACTGTGGAGATCGACTGCGCCTGAGCTTTATTCTTTAGTTCCTGGCGGTTAGACAGGGAGTATCTGGCTGAAAAACAGTAACATATATATTTTTGGCCGTCTTATTGGCCTCAAGTAAGGTTAAAAAAGCCTTTGCCTTGAAAGTCGTGGCGGGGTGTTGAGCTCAACGGGTTCCACAGTCAGCTATACCGCCCTTTATTTTGTAAATGGCGTGGGGTAGGGCGTTGAGGATAACGGCGATATTCTCCTGAGCCGCTTTTTTGCTGCCCGGCAGATTGACAATCAGGCAATCCCCCCTGATCCCGCATATGGCGCGGGAGAGGATGGCATGGGGGGTTATTTTGAAGCTTGCCCGGCGCATGGCCTCGGCAATTCCCGGTAACTCTCGGTCAATAACCCGCGCTGTGGCCTCCGGCGTAACATCGCTGGGGCTGACTCCAGTGCCGCCGGTGGTGATGATGAGATCAAGGCCCCTGACGTCAGCCCAGTCTTTTAAGGTAGTTGAGATTATCTCCTCATTGTCGGGAATAATTTGGTAGGAGCCGATTTTAAAGCCGGCGGCTCTCATTATTTCCTGCAGGTTCCTGCCGCTGGTATCTTCACGTTCACCTCTTGAGCCCTTGTCGCTCATAGTCAGAATTCCGCAGCTATATTCGGCCTTCACTATACCTCCCCGTTAACGATCTTGTCGGTCAACTGGTTTGGTAACTCCTCATAATGGGAAAATTCGTTTATGAAACTGCCCAGCCCGCCGGTAATGGCAATGAGTTGGGAGCCGTACTCCTGGATTTCAGCCATGGGGGCCTGCACCTTGATTATCTCGCCGTCCGGGGCGGAATCCATTCCCATGACCCGGCCGCGGCGGCTGTTAATATCACCAATAACATCGCCTACATAGTCCTTGGGGACGGTAATGGTGAGGTTCATTATTGGCTCTAATAATATTGGATTGGCCTCTAAAGCCCCCTTCTTAAAGGCCATGGAGCCGGAAATTTTAAAGGCCATCTCCGAGGAATCGACATTATGGAAGGAACCGTCCACCAGTGAGACCTTGACATCAACCATAGGATATCCAGCGATTACCCCCTTGCTGATGGCTTCCCGGACACCTTTGTTGACGGCTGGTATGTACTGTTTAGGGATTACACCGCCGACAATTTCATCGACGAATTCATAACCTCCTCCCCTGGGCAGGGGCTCAATCTGCAGCCAGCTATCGGCATATTGACCCCGGCCGCCGGACTGCTTTTTGTGCTTGTACTGTACCTTGGCTTTGCCGCGGATAGTCTCTTTGTAGGGTACTTTGGGCAGGTTAAGCTCCATGCCGACCCCGAATTTACGTTGTATCTTCTCGCCGGTGATCTGCAGGTGGATTTTACCGGTGCCGGAAATTAAGACCTCGTTGGTTTGTTTCTCCCGGCCCAGCCGCAGAGTGGGATCTTCGGCCAGCATTTTGGTTATGGCGGCAAAGAGCTTATCCTCGTCGTCTTTTTTGGCTCCTGAAACCGCGTAAGTGACGGTGGGGCTCAGAGCCTCCGGCATTTCAAAGATTACGGGCTGGTCAGCAAGACACAGGGTGTCGCCCGTTTCGGTGTATTTCAGTTTAGTGACCGCGGCGATCATCCCGGATTCTACTTCCTGCACAGGATGATGCTCTTTGCCTTCCATGATGAGCAACTGGCCAAATTTTTCGTTTTTGGCCTTATTGGCATTATAGAATGTGTCAGCGAATAATTTCCCGGAGATAACTTTGAATATGGTCAGACGGCCTGCGTAAGGATCGGCCATGGTTTTGAATACCAGGGCCGAGAAAGGGGCGTCTGTTGCGGGCTGTAACTCAACTATATCGTCGGTGCCGGGGACGGTGCCGACCCTGGGCGGCATTTCTGCCGGGGCCGGCAGGAGGTCGGTAATGGTGTCTAAAAGTGGTTGAACCCCCATGCTGACGGCGGCTCCGGCTAGTACCGGGCATAATTTTGCCTCTTGTACCGCCTGCCGCAGACCTTCCTTAATCTCGCTGTCCTTTAAGGCGCCTTCTTCCAGAAATTTTTCAATAAGATCATCATCCGTTTCAGCCACGGATTCCATGAGCGCCTCACGCCAGACTGCAGTCTCCTCTACCATCTCGGCCGGAATGTCGGCCTCAGTGAATTCCCCGTTTTCATCTTTGAGGAAGGCCTTTAAGGTCAGCAGGTTGATAACTCCCCTGAAATTGTCCTCCGCTCCAATGGGGATTTGGATTACCGCGGTCTTAAAGGGGAGATTCTCTTTGATTCCATTGACGGCGGCATTGAAATCAGCCCGTTCGCGATCCATTTTGTTGATGAAAATGAGAGCGGGTCGCTGGTTGTTGAAGATGAAGTCAGCAATCTTGGCAGTCTGGTTCTTGATGCCCAGCACGGCGCCAACAATGAAAACAGCACTGTCAACTACCTGGGCCGCGAAAAAGGCCTCGTTTAAAAAATTATCATCGCCGGGTGTGTCGGTGAGAAATATATCGTGCTTTTTCCAGGTACAGCGGTTGAAGGAGGAATTTATACTGAGCTTATGGGTAATTTCCTCGGGCTCAAAATCCATCAGCGCTGAGCCGTCATTGACCCTGCCTAAACGGGAGTTTTTCCCACAGGTATATAATATGGCCTCCGCGAGGGAGGTTTTGCCGCATTTACTGTGCCCGAAGATACCAACGTTTCTGATAAGACGTGCTTCTTTCATGAAACCTCCTCCTTGCTGTTATGGCATACCTGGTGAATATCGTCGCCTTTATGGCTAATATAATGCGCCGGGCTTGTCAATTGAAAAACTTATCCACAACGCAGGGCGGTCTTTGCCTGAGCAAAATTCTATTTTATGAACTTGGTGCCCGGTTGATATAAAATTGTGTTATAATTAAATTTGTTTGATTCATCAGCCTGGTAATAAATAAAAACTCAAAAAGAGAAAAGGCGGAAAGGAGAAATATTGAGATGAAGGGAATTTATATTCAACTGTTCAGTATTCATGGCCTGATACGTGGTGAGGCCCCGGAATTAGGCCGGGATGCCGATACCGGCGGGCAGGTAAAATATGTTCTGGAGCTGGCCCGGGCCATGGGCTGTCAGCCTGAAGTGGCCCAGGTTGATCTCTTTACCCGTCTGATTGAGGATAAAAGATTATCGCCCTCCTATGCCAGGCCCATTGAGCCTCTTAGTGACAAAGCCCGGCTGATCCGCCTGCCGTGCGGCGGTCGGAAATATATCAGGAAAGAGCTGCTCTGGCCCCATTTAGATGAATTTGTTGACCGCACGGTTCGTTTTATCCGCAATGAAGGGCGCATTCCTGATTTCTTTCACGGTCATTATGCCGATGGCGGTTACGTGGCTCAGGAACTGGCCCGTATTTTTGGGATGCCCTTCATCTTTACCGGGCATTCCATGGGGCTGCATAAAAAAAACCGGCTGTTGAACGAGGGGGTTAAAGAACAGGAATTACAACGTAAATATCAGATTAATTACCGGATAGAGGTGGAGGAAAAGATCATTGAGAACGCCGAGTTGATCATAACCTCCACCAACCATGAATTAAAAAACCAATACGGTCTTTATCGGAATCATAAGAGCGGCCGCTACGCCGTTATTCCGCCGGGTATTGACGTTGATACCTTTTACCCCTATTACGATAACGAAATTGATCCAGGTCACAGCGATGAGGTCTCAAAGCAGGCCCACATGACCCTGATAAATGAGCTGCAGCGTTTCTGGGTTGGGCCGCAGAAACCATTCGTTCTGGCCCTTTGCCGTCCCGATCAGCGCAAAAATATCTCCGGTCTCATAACCGCCTATGGTGAGGATCTGGAGCTGCAGGCCATGGCTAATCTGGCAATCTTTGCCGGGATCAGAAAAAATATTACCGAGATGGAGGAGAATGAGCAGAATGTTCTCACTGAAATGCTGCTTCTCATGGATCAATATGATCTTTATGGTAAGATGGCCATTCCCAAGAAACATAATTTTAGTCTCGAGGTTCCGGAACTTTACCGGCTCTGCGCCAGCGGCGGCGGCGTTTTTGTCAACCCCGCCCTTATCGAGCCCTTTGGCCTTACCCTCATTGAGGCCGCCTCCTGCGGGGTGCCCATTGTCGCTACTAACGATGGGGGGCCGACGGATATTATCGGTAATTGTGACAATGGTTTTCTGGTTGATCCCACTGACAGCTCGGCTATTGCCGTGGCCTGTAAGAATATTATAACCGATCATGATTTATGGAATAAATTTTCCCGTAAC
>CAZZJP010000034.1:0-12482 GCA_964654555.1 uncultured Desulfobulbia bacterium | reverse complement strand
TTAACCGTCTTGGCACCAGCATAAAACGGTTCATCGGCAAGGCGGCATCAAGAAAGACGCCCATTTCAGGTAGATAGATCAAAGCGTTCATCACATCACGCCCCAGAAGAGGAGCCCGTTTAATCCGCACCCCTCCCAGACACAGGTCGGACGTTCCGATTATTTTCCCCAAATTCACCCGGCGCAGGGTCTGCCCTTGATCAGGAGTAATCAACACCCGTCCGGCGGCGGTCATCAAGGTCAAATAACCAGTCTCTTCAAAATGGAAGTCCGCCATGGCTGGTGATAGCCGATCAATGGTGGACAGAACCATAACCGCCCCGGTAAATCTGCTGAAACGGCTGCCATAATAGATATATTCTATATACGGCGGCGGCAGTTCCGCCCCCGCCGTCTTTTCGGTAACAATTTTGAACTGAATAACATTGGGATGCTGCCTGGCCCGTTTAAAAATGGCGGAAGAGCCATGATCCATTAGATGAGTTGACTTGCGGCCGCTGACAACCTTGACCTTTTCAAGGCCGGTCTGATCGAGATAAGCCACAACAGAAAAATCCTGGCTGGCAATATCCTTTAAATATTCGGTGAGAGCACCCTCCCAGAAAGAACTGGTATAGGTGGTTACCGCTTCGCTATGTCCCAGTTCTCTAATTTCACTTAAGACCAGATCCCAGTTATGACGAACAAAATCGGCCTGGCTGACCACCACATACCGCATCTGCCGTTTGGCACTGGCAGTAAGGGAGGTGTAGAGAATAAAATACCCGGCCACAGCAAGAGCCAGGGCTCCAAGAAGAGCCATGAGAAGCTGCACCAGCATAATTTTACTATTAATGGAAAGGGCCTTCACATCTTCACCGCCTTGTACCTTAGTGTAACGATTCAGCCAAACAACCGGGCGCACCCGGCCTCTATTTTAAAAGTAACAAGTTCAATAAGTTGCACATTCTGTTACTTAACAGCTTATGTTACATAGCGTTTGCTATACACCGTTAACAGTGCCTTGCTGACCCCGCCAGTCACTTCGTAATTCTATTTTAACGAGGCCCTAAGACTGCCTGAGCAGTAAAAAAAAACCAAAACAACAAATTAGAAGGCGGCAGCAACGGGTATTTTTTTCAGCATTTGCAAAAGATGTTTTAGTTCATTATGATAAGAAATTACGAGATTTAATTCTCGGGCGATTCAGACCAGATTCGAAGATTTTCCGCTGTCACTTATTATCTTCTAATATAATAAATGGTTAATCAAACATAAGTCAACGACTATCGGTTAAAGTCAATACCACAAGAAGCCTGTGAGGTTGTCCGCCGAATATTTTATGCACCCGCGGCCAGCTTTCTCATATATCAAGTTTAATAGTTACAATTATTATATGTCATCTATTTTAATTTCAACATTATTATTTATTTTCACCCTTGTACCATTAAGCGCCGGGGCTGCCATTAGTAATCACGTACCGGTGGGGATTGACAGCAGTGCCCTGCTCAATCTTAACATCAAGGTACTGATTGCCGCCCGTCCCTTATCTATCATCCTGGTGGAAAAAGACTTTCAGCGCCTCCGGGTTCTCCGCTATGACGGCAGGTTACAGGTTCTGACGGAATATACCGCGGCTACCGGCGAGAATTTCGGCCCTAAAATAGTAGAAGGGGACAAAAAGACCCCCGAAGGTATATATTTTATTACCAAAAAATATATCGATAAAAAGCTTACCGTCTTCGGCACTAAGGCCTTTCACCTCAATTATCCAAACATCTTTGACCGCCTGGAAAAACGGGCTGGACATGGTATATTTATCCACGGCACCAACAAAAAATTACGTTATGACAGCACTAACGGCTGCATCAGCCTTAACAACAATGATCTCTCACAATTAGCCCGATTTTTAAAAGTTGGGACTATCCCGGTAATAATTGTCCCAAGTCTCCTGGATTTAAAGACCGGCCAGGCCTCATTACCGGATTTAAGCAGCAATAATTTCGAATTAGCCAAAAAGTTATTACTGCCTGAGGCCGCTAATGCCCCCATTACCTTCTATAATCTCTATATGATTCAGGTTAACAGCCAGACCCTGGTCGCCTGTGAATACGGCCTGCCTGGCCGTAAATCGTCTTTCGCCGCCAGTTATATAGGTTTCAAGCCCGGCAGAGGCTGGAAGATCATGCAGCGTCTAAGGCCGCCCGTCAGCCCAATTCCGGCCATAACGCAGAAAAAAGAATCACCGGCGGCCAAGCGGCTCTCCACAACCGCTGCCAAGTCGAATATTCCCGCTTTCCTGCCATGGCCGCCCCGGAAGAGGGATGTCTATCTCAGCTGGTACAGAGAGGCAAACCGACCGCTTAAATTACCAACACCCGGCAAAGAAATAAAATCCGTCCAAAAGCAAAAGCCGCCACTCGCTCAGAAGCCGTCATCTGCTCCTTACAGCGGCCCGGCCCCATCCATGCCGGAACTGGTTTTTATCATTCTACTCCTGTCGGCAATCCTCATAATATTGAGTTATATAATTATACGGCTGCGCGGCTTAGAAAAGGAAAGCCTCGCTGTCAAGTTGGACAACAAAGAGGTTCACCTTTATTCCAGCTCCACAGAACAACAAGAAACCTTGATAAATGACGTTAAACTACTCAAAAACGATCTTAATGCCCTGGACATTTTTTTAAAGGAGACGGTTATGGATAGAGAGGAATTCCGAGTCCGAATTGACGATTTGGAGGCTAAACTGGCCGACAGACAAGCTGAAATTGAGCAGCTTATTACCGAAAAATCAGCTTTAAAACTCAAAGGTATGTCTGGTTTGTCAAAGCAGGTAGAAGAATTAGGAGAGATGCGGCAGGAATTCCGAGTCGCCCAGGAAAAACTTGACGAATCACGCCAGGACTTAGAGCGCCTCCCAGCCCTTGAGGCGATGCTTGCTGAGCAGCAGGAAAAATATCAGCAATTAGCCCTTAAGCATGCCACCTTAAAACAGGAGAGATCAGGAGACACTGCCGGCCTTCAAGAGGAGTTAACGGCTCAGTACGAGAAGGCAGAGGACTTACGCGAACAATTACGAACCAGCCTGACAGCGCAGGACACCCTGCAAGAGCAACTCCAGGCACAGAAGACAGAACTGGAAAGCAAGGATAATCTCCAGATTAGAAACCAAAGCTTAGAAGCCGAGTTAGAAAACAGCCGCCAGCAATGCAGCCACTTCCAGGATGAAATAGCTCTGCTCAACCGAGAAGAGGCAATAGACAACGAGCAGGAAAGGAAAATCAGCAAGCTCTCAAGCCAGTTAGAAGACATGCAGCAGGAAACAGCCGCCTTGCGGGAAAAGCTGCGAGCCAGCCAGGATGAGGAGCACGGCTTACGGCAGGAGATCACCACAATATCATCTCACGCCAGAAGGGTAAAAGAGTTAGAGGAACTATTGTTAGCACGCCAGATTGAGATGACCAGCCAAAACAACAAAATAGAGAAAATCCACGCCGAACATCAGCAGGAACTAAGCGGCTTGAGCCGCCAGTTGGAAGAGTTACGACAAGTTTTAGAAGACGAGAGAACAAGACGCGTCGAGGACGAATCCAGGCTCCACGAACTTGAAGAGGAATTAACGGCCCGGCGGCAAACTTTTGAGCCAGACCCGGCCGAGGTTGTGGATAAAGCTGAAGAGCCCCCCAGATCAACGGCAGGAAAAGAAACAGAACCGGCAGACCAGCCTGCCGCGGCCACTAAGCCGCCGGCTAAGGCAAAGACGCAAGGCAGTCCGCTCCTGCCCGATGATATCCTCAATAAATGGTTAGGCGGTTAAGGATCTTCTCTTTTTTACAGGCCCTAAGCCAGATCGACCAATTCTATCTCGCCCCAGGCCCCAATATCCTCGCCCCGGATAATAACCACTCCGCGAATACCGCTGATCTCCCGGGCCGCGTCTAAGGCCTGAGAGAGAGAACAATCCCTGCCGGCCTCATTACCCAGACGAGTAGCCGCGGCATCGGCCAGGGCGGTACTGGCGGCAAGAACTGTTACCGCGTCAGCCGTTCCAAAACTCAGAGAATGCCCCACCGAAGCAGAAGAGGTACAGACCCCCATGGGCATTGCCGCCGCCTTAACCTTGATCCCGACCTTATTACTCAGAGGCGAGGGGCCGGCAAAAATGGCAATCCGGCAATCCTCCCGACGGTGTAAAAATATATCACCACCATTTTCAACCACCACTTCATCAATTCCGGCCTCGGCCAATAAACCGCTGCCGACATATTCCGCCACCGTCCCAGCCACAGCCGCCATGGGACCGACCCCGGCAGCAGCGGAGGCCTTAAACATATCCTTAACAATGGGCGGGGCCAGCCGGTCAATATCAAGAGGCCGCAGAGAGGATTGAAAGGAAGGATTATGGTTGATATAATTTTCCAACTGATTACGATATTGACGAACTAAATCATAGGCTGAGCCATGGACATCAGCAGGAGCCGTAATCAACAAATCGGTCTCTCTCACCTTAACCTGAAAGGTTGAAAAATTAGCCGCGCCGACAGCCCGGCGATAATCACGTTTTATATATGAATTTGGAGCGGGTTTAAGGTGTCCCCGACCATATTTTCCGTATTTTTTGTGTTGGGGCATAAATTTGATCAATCATGGAATTAATAAAGGGAAGCCGGCCGCCTCTGTCAGCCGCCAAGCGGCTCGAACAAAAGATTCAGGCACAAAAAACGCAGTTATCATCTTTACTAAATTCCCGGCACCAGGCCTGGTGAAGACCCGGCTGATCCCGGCCCTGGGCGCTCAGGGAGCCGCTGACTGCCAGCGTCGAATGAGCGAGCAGATCGTCCGCCAAGCCAGGGAATTACAGCGTTATAGAACCACAGACCTCCAGATTCATTACCAGGGCGGCAAGACCAAAATGATGGCCGCCTGGCTGGGAGACGACCTGGATTATTATCCCCAGAGGGGGGATAATATAGGCTGTCGTATGGCCGCCGCCTTCCAGCAGGCATTTGCCGCCGGTAACCAGCGGATAATTCTTGCCGGCTCTGACTGCCCGGCCCTCACCGCCGCCATTTTACACAGCGCCCTTAATAAATTAAAACAGCTGGATCTCGTTCTCGGGCCTGCCATGGACGGCGGATATTACCTCATTGGCCTGAACCGCCCCTGCCCGGCACTGTTTACTGAGCTAAGCTGGGGAACCAGCAAGGTATTGGCCGAGACCTTGAAAAAGGCCGGGGAACAAGGTCTCTCCGTCAACTTAGTGGACACCCTTTATGACATCGACCGCCCGGAAGATCTTAGATATTTCCATAATTATCCCCGCCCTTAACGAAGCCGGCAATATCGCCCACACCCTGCGGGCGGCAGCAGCTCCTGAGGTTAGAGAAATTATTGTAGTTGACGGCGGCAGTTCCGACGATACAATGGCCATTGCCCAGGCTAATGGTGCCATGATTCACCGTTCACCAGCAGGACGAGCCCGGCAGATGAATCACGGCGCGGAGGCAGCAAGAGGCAGTATTTTTCTTTTCCTGCACGCCGATACCCTGCTGCCGCCAGATTTCCAGCATCATATAACGCGAATTATGCGGCAGCCCAATACCGCCGGCGGGGCCTTTCGCTTCGCCATAGACAGCCAGGGAATGGGCTGCCGCCTGGTGGAGGCCGGCACCAATCTAAGAACCCGCCTCCTGCGTCTGCCCTATGGCGATCAAGCTATCTTTGTCAATAGCATTTTATTCAAAAAAACGGGCGGTTATGCCCCGCAGCCCATTTTAGAAGACGTTCTTCTCATCAAAGCCTTAAAGCAATATGGCAGAATCAGAATAGCCCCGGCCGCTGCCGTCACCTCTGACCGGCGTTGGCAGCATCTGGGACTGTTAAAGACTACCCTCATCAACCAGGCAATTATGACAGGATATCTATTTGGCCTGTCCCCCCAGTTTCTTAAGGGTTGGTACAGGGTTGGCAAGAAATGAGGAGATGGCCGGAGATTTGGGAATCAGTGACTTCTGCAAGTCCTTATCCTTGATAAAGGAGGTGACAAAGAGAGCGCTGCGGGTAAGATATTTGGCGCTGAATGATTTTTGAATAATGGGATTAGCAGTGGATAATATACCAGCAAGAGCCATATAGGCCAGGGTGGAGATGAAAACGGCCTTGGCCAGACCAAATATACCGCCCATAAGCCGGTCGAACCAGCCCAGGAAGGAGACCTGCATTACCTTTTTCAGGCCCGCTCCCAACAGCATAATGATGACATAGGTGGCTAAAAAAAGCAGGGTGTAGGTAATGACAAAACGAAGTTCTGGATTATGCACCCACTTACTCAGATACCCGGAAAAATGATCATAATAGGCTCCGGCGGCAATATAACCCGTGGTCAGAGCCAGGACAAAGGCAATCTGCCGCACAAAACCAATCCATACGCCGCGCACCAGGAACAATACTGTAATGATAATAACACCAATATCAAGAGCTGTCATAGAGGTATAAGTTAAATTTTATCGTAAGTCTCAACAGTTAGACGACTATTGCCAAACAATGGAGCCCTGCTGTTTAAGTAATTTTTCGCTGTACAAGAAAGACTATATTTTATGCAAAATAGCAAGAAATTTCCCGGATTACAGGGCCAGACAAGTCACGATATTGCCATCCAGCCCCTATTCTCCCAAACCGAAATATTAGACTTGCCACTTTTTAAGGGGATAAAGGTGGCGGCTTGCCGCCTGAAAATCAGCCCGCAGCAAGGTAATCTCGTCCATCGTTATCTAAGCCCGGCAGAGGACAGGGCTTTCCAGCGATTCACCTTTCCCCAGCGGGCCTCTCAATGGCTGGCCGGCCGCTTATGCGCCAAGGCCGCGGCGCTGTCAGTTATTTCCGCCCCCTGCCCCGCCTCCTCCGCCTGGCGGCAGATAGAGATTGAAAACCAGGCCGGCGGCCGCCCGTTTATAACGCTGAACAGCGCCTGGCCCGTCCCCGACATATCCATCAGCCATAGCGGTATTCAGGCCGCGGCCATGGCGGTACTGCCATTTTTATGCGGCCTGGATCTCCAGGAGATAAAGGACACAACTCGCATAAAAAGTCGTTTCGCAAGCCCGGAGGAAGAAATTATTCTACTGCGGCAGGGGGCTCGGGCAAACCAGTCTCCCAAAGCAATGTTCACCATGCTTTGGTCAATAAAAGAGGCGGTTCGTAAGGCCTTCCCTCTTCAGCCGCTGCCAGGTTTTTTAGATTTAACTATCCAGTCATTAACCACTATCCCCGGCGGTTTCAGCGGCTGTATAGCCTGTCGGCGCTCAGACATGCCTGGCATCTTACCCTTCTTCGCCCTTATCGAAAATAATTACGCCGCCGCCCTCACCATAAATCGTGCGTCCGGCAAAACGCCGGATAATTATTTCAACTAATCTGCGTCGTTGCCCCTTGTCTATTTCATCCACCTTGCTTATAATAATTGTAATAAAGGAGGTGCCCCAATGAATATAAATTCACTAAACAGCCTGAACCCGAGCCAGTCGTATCAGAATACCGAGAACAATCAAAATGCTCCCCAGGCTCAAAGGACACAAAAGAACAATGCTCCGCAGGCCCGAAGCCGGATAGAGATATCCACACGAGCCCGGCAGTTACAACAGCAAACCGCGCTCCAAAGGCAGGAAAACCTTAAAGCGGAACAGAAGCCGGAGCCGGGAACGACTGCCCAAGCCAGGGGCAGTGCTGAACGGAACCAGGTTCGCCAGGCAGAGACCGCAGCCGGTAACGCTAAAGGCCAAGCCATAAACCTTGTCGCCTGATAGTGGATATCGCCCAGCACCTTGCCCAGACCCCCTTATTCGGAGGGCTTTCCAGCAGTCTGATTTCTGAACTATCCATGATCGTTAACGACCAGACCGTAGGACGCGGCGAGACGATATTTGCCGAGGGTGATCCCGGCCTGGGATTTTACATAGTGGTAAGTGGTAAGGTCAAAATTTTTAAACTATCAGCCGACGGCAAGGAGCAGATTCTTCACATCTTTGAACATCGAGAACCCTTTGCCGAGGCAGCAATTTTTGCCGGAGCTCCCTATCCGGCTTACGCCATGGCCATGACCAAGGTTAGATTATTCTTTTTTTCCCGCACGGCCTTCATAGATTTAATCCGCACCAAACCAGATCTGGCCATGAATATGATGGCTGCTCTTTCCCGGCGTCTCAAAAAATTTACCTCCATGATTGAGGCCCTGTCCCTGAAAGAGGTTCCCGGCCGCCTGGCCGCCCATCTATTATTGCTCAGCGAACAACAGGGCCGGGATTTTGAGCTTGATATTGCCAAAAACAACCTGGCAAGCCTCCTCGGCACCATTCCGGAAACCCTGTCCCGCATCTTCGCCAAAATGGCCAAAAATGGCTTTATCGAAGCTCAGGGAAAGCGAATCAAAATTACCAACTTATCGGCCCTTGAAGATCTGGCCTCCGGCAGCAGCCGCCTCTGACTAATTATCCCGCGCCAGCCACTTTCAAGTAATCCGGCAAAATATTATGGGCCAGCACCGGATCCATGGGGGCCTTGCGGCGATCAATCTTTAAGCCCCTATCCTCCGCCTTTTTATCTAACACCATAATATCCTGCTTGGCAGCCAGCGGCATTCCATTAACATCAGTAAAAGCTATAAGAGCCGGGCCCTCGCTGTCAAGGACATAGGCCAGCTGGCCATTGATTAGCGAAACCACACTTCCTGAAGGATATATCCCCACCGCCCTGACAAAGGCATGGAGAATAAACTGGAGCAGGGTATCCTTTTGGGCGTATTTATGAAATATATCCGCCACCACCCCAACTGGATTCAAGGCCTCCTTATAACAACGCTTAGAGGTCATGGCATCAAATATATCGGCTAATTTGCAGACCTTGACATAGGCCGGAATATCCAGAGGAGAGATTTCGGCGGGATAGCAGCGTTCCTCATCCTCAAAGAGCCGGGCATGATGATAATGGCTTATTTTACAAAGATATGGATTAATTAAATGATTTTTCTCAAGTATCTTAATGCCGTTTATGGTGCTGTGGGTCTTAATAACCTCAAATTCACTCTTACTCAGCCGGCCCTTTTTATTCAAAATCGACTTTTCAACTAACATCTTACCCATATCATGCATAAAAAATCCGGCAGAGATGTCCTGTAATTCATCATTCTGAAAGTACTTGAAGGCCTGGGGCATAGCCTTTGTGGCAGCAGCAGTGTTAGAAGTTGGCATACTATTAAGGTGATTATTGACCATGGCGTTAAAATTTTCGTTAAACTTCTTCATTATCACGGTGCCAATCACACAGACATTCAAAGAATGATTATAAAGATATTGATCATAAGAAAAAATCTCACGGGTCAAATATGAGAAAGCGGTCTCATTCTGAGAAACAAAATTAAACAGCTCTCTCACCGTGTCATCAATGGGTTCAAAATCGAAATTGCCGCCGTTCTCCTGAATCTGGCGCAGGGCCTTCTTGAGACTGGCCTTGGCTTGAGATGCCTTTTCCGCTGCTGCCCGCCGTAATTCTTCAATCTCATGTATACGGCGGTCTATTTCTGAGACTGGCACCGGTTTTCTAACTGCCGGGGCCTCGGTTCTAACGACGACCGCCTGCCCTGTTTTGTCCCATAAACCGCCATCGCTGCCGCTGGCAATGGAAATCAGCTCCACTCCGAATTTTTTAACCCGCAGCAGGGGAGCAACATCCTCCACGAGGACATCCCGTTCCAGAATCAGGCGCCCCTGTTTATTAAAAACATCAACCCCGGTACGAATCTTCCCGCCGGATTGAACGATCTCAATTAATTTATCGATGGAAATTCTGATTTCTCCGTCCGCCATCCCCCCCCCCTTGATAAATAAGACAGTAACTATTCAGCCGCATCTCATCTTTGCCCATTTCTGCCTTCTCGCATACCTCTTATGCTTCGAAATCAAAAAATGAACAGGAAAACGCAGACTCTGAACCAGAGATACTTCCAAAGTCTGCGTTTACCTAAATAATTACAAATTATGTTACTTCAAGAAAGAGCTTATAACCAGTAATTTTATGCTTTTTTGGCCTAATAAATACCAGTTACAGGTATTTATTCAGTTTCGCAAAACAGATAAACCAGGCAGGACTTTTATTGACATGAACCTGCTGAGATGGTAAAAAAAGCCAGATTGAAATTTTACGGAGGAATGGCCGAGTGGTTGAAGGCGGCGGTCTTGAAAACCGTTGTACGAAAGTACCGTGGGTTCGAATCCTACTTCCTCCGCCATTTTTTTGTCCGTTACAGTTCTAAAAAGTCCTGAAACCCGAGTCCTGAAAAGGATGTCTGGTTTTTTGTGTCCGGTAAAATCCCTTGACTTCCTGTCACCTTTGACGGTATTTTTGACGATACAAATGAAAATCTTCTCTGGAGATACCGTCATGTCCCTCGCCAACACCACTATTCGAAATACTAAGCCCAAAGAAAAGCAATACAAGCTCTCTGATGGCAGAGGCCTTTATCTTCTTGTTAAGAAGTCCGGCAAATACTTCCGATTTGACTATCGTTATGCAGGAAAACGAAAAACTATAGCTATTGGTGTTTATCCCAGCGTGACGCTGGGATAAACACGAAAGAAGCTTGAAGATGCCAAAAAACTTTTGGAAAACGGGAATCAGACAACAGCTTTGAATCTGTCGCAAGAGAGTGGTTAGGCAAAAACACGCATGTCTGGTCTGAAAGACACTCAAGCACTACCGTTGGTCGTCTTGAGTTCAATATTTTCCCCTTGCTTGGTTCCCGACCCATATCACAAATTACAGCCCCAGAGCTTCTGCCAAGTCAAGTATATCGTTCCCAATTTCAGCCAAATCACGGGGGATATCTTCTGTTACTACTTCAATCAGCTCTTCTCCTAAATCAACGGTAGCGTCCTTAATTCAACTGCCTAATTAGACAAAGCTATCAAGTATATCTTCAAATAATGACATTTCAGCCCCCCTAAGAAAAGCCCACCAGGATTAATCAGGTGGGTATAGTTGATAATGGTCTAATGGTTGGTTAACAGTAAGTCAGCTGATGCCGCCTCTCATAAAAATCTGCTAAGTGAGAAGGCTGCTCAATTTCGCTGGCATCCATATAATTATCCAGCACCCCATTCAGCATCTTATTTTTCTTAGGCAAAATCAGCAGATTGCTGTCACGCAGTACATCGGTCACAGTTTCATGAAATCCCCAAAGTGTCGTATCATACACCCCGCCAAAGTAAAGATCCTTGAATCTTCTAAACTTGCTGGGTGGGATGATGTTATTGGTCATGATCTCCACCAACAGCAATTGTGAACGATGATTGACAGCTCAAGGTAAAGCGTATAAATATACTAAAATTTAACTGGCGAAATTATTGCACAACTTAAGAGACTGGCAATGGGAAATCAATTTTTTGAACATCCAATACTAAACTCACCCTACGATTATCCTTTGCAGCATTGGGAGTTAGATGATCAGGGGCAACCAACGCAGCAGATCATTGCTCAACGCCGTAAAGCCGAGTTCATTACCCCAATACCCAAGCCTAAGAAACGAAAGAAACAACAGGCTGTCCCGCTAAGCTTATTTGCCAGTCATGAACATACCAAAGAGGGGCAACAATACGATCCAACCCCAATAATTAATAAGCTGCGGCAAACAGTTGATGAATGGCGTGAGCTCCCTGATTCAAATGACTGGAAGGTAACCCCTGAAACAGCCCGCCTTCTTAAGCATTGGCGGCATCATAAATTCAGCGGCCTTCGTCCATTCTTTTGTCAGATTGAAGCCGCTGAGGTCGCTATCTGGTTGACGGAGGTTGCCCCACAATCGGGGAAGAAGGGTCGGTTCTTCTTAGAGCATCTGGCCAACGCCAATAATGCTGCCAATCCAGAACTAATGCGCCTGGCTCTAAAACTTGCCACTGGTGCGGGTAAAACCACCGTCATGGCCATGCTCATTGCCTGGCAGACGATTAATGCTGTGCGCCGCCGGGCCTGCAAGAAATTTACCCGTGGTTTTCTTGTCGTTGCCCCAGGGATTACCATTCGTGACCGCCTTCGTGTCTTACAACCCAATGACTTAGATAGTTATTATGCCAGCCGTGAACTTGTGCCGGGGGATATGGTTGCTGATCTTGAACAAGCCAAAATTGTAATCACCAATTATCATGCCTTCAAACTTCGCGAACGGATTAAACTGGCGAAGGGTGGACGATCTCTGTTGCAAGGTCGTGGTGAAGCTCTGAACACCATGGAAACTGAAGGCCAGATGCTGCAACGGGTCATGCCAGATTTGATGGGCTTGAAAAACATCATGGTGTTTAATGATGAGGCCCATCACTGTTACCGAGAAAATCCAGGTGAAGAGGATACTGTCGCCATCCTTAAGGGAGAGGATAAAAAAGAGGCGCAGAAGAATAACGATGCCGCCAGGCTATGGATCTCCGGTCTGGAGATTATCAATCGTAAACTTGGGATTAATC
>CAZZJP010000033.1:0-12504 GCA_964654555.1 uncultured Desulfobulbia bacterium | reverse complement strand
ATTATGTTGGTTGTCCCTGGTGCGCCAAGATGGAGAAAGTTTTGCGGGAGCCGGACATGAACGGCCTGCTTCGCAGACATGCCGAAATCATTCGGATTAATATCCAGGGTCGTAAGCGTATCAGCTTTCTGGGGCAGTCCGGGGTTGAGGCCGCGAAAAAATTCAAGGTCTATGGAACTCCGACTATCATTTTCATGTCGGCGGCGGGGAAGGAGATTTTAAGAATTCCGGGGGCTTTGAACCGGCAGGATTTTTTGGATCTACTCTGCCGTTACCTGCCGGGGATGCAAGAGGACAAGGGCTGCCATGAAGCGGCAGGGCTGTAGTTCTTTTAATAAAAAAGGAAGACAATAAAAAAAAGGAGGAACTTTATGGCTATGGACAGAGGTAAAGGAAGAGGAAAGGTCGGGCCGTGGGCGGCGGCCGCGGTAATTATTGTTATGATCGCGGCCCTGCCGTTGTCAGCTCTGGCCGGTAACGCGAAAGAGGGCGAAAAAATTGCCAAGACCCGCAAGCTGGGGAATTGTGTCGCCTGCCATTATCTGCCGAATGTGGAGTCGCCCGGCGATATCGGCCCGAATCTGGTTGAGGCTATGCAGGAGTATACCATGGCGGACAGGAAGGAAGTGGTTCAATGGATCAGGGACGCCAGGAAGTTTAATCCCGGCACCATTATGCCGCCCTTTGGAACAAATAAGATCTTAACGCCGAAGCAGATTGATGACCTGGTAACCTATCTCTATACCTTGAAAAAATAGGTGTCTGGCCTTCGAGTTCATCATTAAAAATCATCAACAAAAAAAATCAGGCAAGGAGATGTAAATGAAAGATAATGATTTTTCAAATTCAAGAAGAGAGTTTTTGAAGAGAACCGGCTTGGTCTCGGCCGCCCTTCTTTCCGTCAGCGCCTTCTCCACCTTTATCCCCTCTCAGAAGGGGCTGCCGGGCGGTTTTATGGGGGCGCTGGGGCCGGGTGAAGCTCAGGCGGCTCCGGTGTCGGGGGGCATTAAGGAGAAACTTAAATCAATTTTTGGCGGCCGTAAAGTGGAGATGTCTCATGTGGTTATGAAGACCCCTATTATTGCCGAGAACGGGGCCGTGGTGCCAATCAATATCAGTTCAGACCTGCCCATGGAGCCTGGGAATTATGTCAAGAAGATCTATATCTTCGTGGATGACAACCTTGACCCCTTTATTGCCAGTATGGACTTAACGCCGGCCAATGGCAAGGCTGCTCTCTCTCTGCGTATCAAGATGCGGAAGACCTCGCCGGTGCGGGCAATTCTGGAGGACAGTAATGGCAAACTGTACGGCAGCACAAAGACCGTAAAGGTTACCATTGGGGGCTGCGGCGGTTAAGGCTTCTCAAGGGCTGACCGCGAAAAGCAATTAATGACTAAGAATAGACAAGGAGATTTAAAATGCCTCACGGAATAGGAAGAATAAAGATCAGACTGCCCCGCACCATTCGCAAGGGGCAGGTAATTGCCGTTAAAACCCTGATTACCCATCCCATGGAGACCGGCTTCAGGAAGGATAAGGCAACCAAGCGGAAGGTGCCGGCCTTTTATATAGATGATGTGAGCGTTTATTATGGCGGCACCTTGATAAGCCGTGCCAAATGGACAATGGCGGTGAGCGCCAATCCCTTTATGTCCTTCTATGTCAGGGCCGATAAAGAGGCGCCGTTGAAGATTGTCTGGAAGGATATTAAGGGCGGGGTGTATGAAAAAACCGTGCAGGTTAACCCTCGGTAAAACAAGGTAATCACCTGCGGTAATTTGACAGAGAGGTAATGAAAAAATGATTAAAAAAATATCGAATTTGCGCGAAATTTTTGCCTGCGCCGCCCTGGTGCTGGCGGTTACTTGGCTGTCCGCTTTCTCGCCGGGCGGGGCGCGAGCGGCGGATAATAAGGCGGGAACAACGATTGAAGAGTTAACGCCCAGTATGTCCTACAAAGAATATCATAAACGCTACGAGGCCTATTACGGAGATACCACTGCCCGTATGGCCGAGGAGGGCAATCCTGCTGATTTTTTATTGGATGACGGGAAAGACCTCGCCAATAAGGTTGAGGGCAGCAAGGGCAAGTCCTGCGCCAGTTGTCACGGCAAGGATGCCTTAAAGCTCAAGGGCGCGGCCACCACGTATCCCCGGTATGACGCCAAGCTGCGCGGGATTATGACCTTTGCCCTCCAGATTAATACCTGTCGCCGGAAACAGATGGGGGCCAAGCCCCTGAAGTATGAGTCCTACGACCAGTTAGCCCTGACCATGTACATAAAATCCCTTTCCAACGGCATGCCGATCAAAGTGAGTATAGACGGTCCGGCCCGGCCTTTTTTCCAGAAGGGGAAGATCGCTTATTATAAACGCCAGGGACAGTTGAATTTCAGCTGCGCTATTTGTCATGTCCAGTACGCCGGTTACAAGGCGCGCTCAAATCTGATTTCTAACAACAAGCACCACGCCGACCATTGGCCGTCTTATCGGCTGAAATGGGGTAAAACCGGATCATTACAGAGGCGTTTCCGGGGATGTTTAAAAAATATGCGCGCCAAAAGACCGCCGCTGCAGAGTGAAATGCTCCGTAATATGGAGTTCTATCTGACCTATATCAACAACGGAGATCTTATGCAGGTGCCGGGGATGAGGATGTAAAGTCCGTTTCCCTAAGGTCGGGCGGCGGTGGAGAAATAAGGCGGGAGCCCCTCCGGCCGGCCTGTCCGTGAGAGATAATTGCCGCTTTTATATATTAATTTTGCTGGAAAGCGGGGCGAATTATCATTTTTTATCTATAAAGCCGAGTAGTTAAGGAAGGAGAGAATATCATGCGTTTATCAAGGCGGGATTTTATCCAGATGGCTGGTTTGGCCGCCGGCAGCAGCCTTTTACCCTCGGCTCAGGCCCTGGCCAAGGGGCTGACGCCGGAAAATTTGCTGCGCTTCACTCCCAAGGGCGGCGTGACAATTCTGCATACCACTGACAGTCACGCTCAGCTGGTTCCCATGTATTACCGGGAACCGGACTCTAATATAGGGGTTGGTAAGGCGGCAGGCAAGCCGCCTCATTTGACCGGCAAGAAGTTTTTGAAGTATTACGGTTTGCAGCCGGACACCATGGAGGCTTACGCTTACACCTGTGATGACTACAGTGCTCTGGCTAAGGAATTTGGCAAGATGGGGGGCTACGCCTATATCATGAGCCTCATTAAGCAAATCCGCGCCGAACGTCCAGGCAAGGTTCTTTATGTCGATACCGGCGATACCCTGCAGGGCTCGGCTACCAGTCTCTGGACCAGGGGCGAGGATATGGTGCGGGTGTTGAACCAGATGAAATGTGAGGCCCTTACCGGTCATTGGGAGTTTACCTATGGCGAAGACAGGGTACAGGAATTGATCAAGATGATGGACTTCCCGTTCCTGGCTCAGAATGTCAATGATGCCACCTGGGGTGATCCGATCTTTAAACCCTATACCATCAAATCGGTGAACGGTATGGCGGTGGCTTTGATCGGCCAGGCCTTCCCCTATACCCCGATTGCCAATCCGCGTCGTCTAATGCCCGACTGGTCATTTGGGATTAAGGAGGATCACATGCGGGCCATGGTTGATGAGGTGCGGGCGAAGAAGGTTGATCTGGTGGTGGTTTTGTCCCATAACGGTATGGATGTGGATAAGAAAATGGTCAGCCGGGTGAAGGGTATTGATGTAATTATGGGCGGTCATACCCATGACGGGGTGCCGAAGCCGGTGGTGGTGGGTAAGACCCTGGTTATTGGCTCCGGCTGTTCCGGTAAATTCCTTTCCCGGCTGGATCTGGTGGTGAAGGGCCGGCGGGTGGTCGATTATTCCTACCGTTTGATTCCGGTAATGTCGGAGATGATTACCCCTGATCCGGAGATGGCACGGTTGATTGAGAAGATCAGACGGCCCTATAAACGGAAACTGGATGAGGTAGTCTGTGATACTGAGACTCTGCTTTACCGGCGTGGCAATTTGGACGGCAGCTTTGATGATTTAATCTGCGACGCCCTGGTTGATCATTATGATGTTGATTTTGCCTTTTCACCCGGTTTCCGCTGGGGCCGGACGGTGCTGCCAGGCCCGGTGACGGCGGAGGATGTCTATTCGCAGACGGCCTTGACCTACCCCAATACCTATAAAAATAAAATCAGCGGCAAGGCCCTTAAAAATATATTGGAGGATATCAGCGATAATATATTTAATCCTGATCCCTACCGCCAGCAGGGCGGGGATATGGTACGCAGCAAGGGCCTTGATTATACGGTGAAGCTCTCCGGTACCATGGGAAATCGTATCAGTGATCTCAAAGTGCGGGGTAAAACAGTGCGTCCCAATGATCAATTTACTTTTTCCGGCTGGGCCTCCATGACGGTGCAGCCCGGTCCGCCGATTTATGATGTAGTCATGGCTTACGCCCGCCGCAAGAAAAAGGTGCGGGTGAAAATTGACCGGCCGCGGCTGGTACTCTGATCTCAGTCCTCCTGGGCGCCCGCGAAGAGAATTTGACTTTAAGGGCGCCTTTTTTTATACTTTATCATCGGTAACTGTTCAGCAGCGCCTCAGGCGCTGCTGAACAGTTACATTTTGGGTTTGAGGGTAATTCCCCGCCCTCGCCCTCATTGAATAGTTACCTTTGCCTATGAATATTCTTAAAAGGCATGTCTTTTTATGGGCTGCTTTCTGTTGTCTTTGCTTTCCAGCGCTGGTTAATGCCGCGGCTCCTCCCCTTCGTCTTCTGCTGATTCCCATGAAGTCCCCCACCAGGATGTATAAGGACTTTTTGCCCCTGAAACATTATCTTGAACAGCAGCTGCGGCGTCCCCTGTTACTCGAAGTTGCCCGCCGGAATTCGGAAATCGCGGCCCTGTTCAGGGAAAAGAAAATTGATATCGCCTTTGTCTGTCCGACCCTCTATTGTACTTTGAGCAAAACTCTGCCCATGTCACCCCTGGTTAAATTACGGCTTAACGGCCGTGATTACTATCGAAGTGTCCTGGTGGTAAGGGATGATTCAAAAATAAAACGGACAGCGGAACTTCTTGGCAAGACCATGGTTTACGGGCGTTATAACTGCCCCGGCTCCGGCTTGTTACCCCGGATTATGCTGCAGCGGGTCGGTCTGACCAATGATAAATTTTTTGAGGTTGTGAAACTTGGTAATGATGAGAGCGCTCTGCTCGCCGTTATGGCCAGGATGTTTGATGTTACCGGGGTTCCCGAGATGGCGGCCCGTTCATTTATTGGTAACGGCCTTAGAGTTATCCGTTATTCAGAGGCCATTCCCCAGTATCTTTTTACTGCCCGCTCGGGGCTGGGTGCCGCCTTAATCGGCCGGATTAAGGCGGCCATGCTCGCTCTAAATCAGGCCCCGAACCGTAAAAATATTATTGGCGGCCTTGAAAAGGGAGTGGACGGCTTTTCCTTGGCTCTGGATAGTGATTACGATATTGTCAGGGTGTTAAGCGAAAGTCTCAAGAGGAGAGATGGTGGCGCGGTATTTCGTCCGGGGGAGCATACCCTGGTGGTGGAGCCTCTCTATTATGATGCCGATATATTTGGCCGCCTGAAGCCTTTGCTCACCCGTCTGCGTCTAAAAACCGGCAGGAATTATCATCTTCGCATACCGGGGAGCATTGCCGCTTTTATGGAGCTGGCCAAACATGGCAGGGGTGATTTGTTTTTGCGGGAAGCGGGCCTTGCCGTTAGTCCCGGCAAAGCGCCTCTTGAAGATCTCGGTACTTTGGCGCTTTTGCCGCCGGAGCTCAATGTCGGTCTCATTATTACCAATAGCAGCAGCGGGGTGAAGAATATAGCCGGTCTTCGGGGCAGGAAAATAGGGATTCCATTCAGACTTTCAGAAGGAGGCTGTAAAGCTCAGACCCGCTGGCTGCGGCAGCGGGGGGTGTCGCCGGACGCCGCGCATTTAATAAGCCTTGGAACTTGCGAGCATGTCTTGATGAGTGTCTATCGGGGTGAGGTGGCGGCCGGATATGTAACCCTGGACACCCTGCGGCGGCTGCGGGATGATATTGTTACCCAGAGGATAGTTATTCTGGGCCGTACTCCGCCCCTCTCCGACTGGCTGCTTTCGGCCTCAAAGACAGTTCCTGATTTTGTGAAGAATAAAGTCAAAAAAATTCTTGAAGGGCGATAAGCGGCTATGCATCCCTTTCAAACCTTTCGCCGTCAGACCAGTATTAAAACCAAGGGGGTGGTGTATGTAATCGGTCTGATTGTGGTTATTTTTCTGACCGTCAGTATTCTGGTTATGTCCACGGTAAGGAGAAATCTTAAATGGCAGCTTGGTCAGTTCCACCAGAGTATAGCCAGAAAACTTGCCCAAACCGCCTCTGACGTTCTTTTGTCTCGTGACTATGGTTATCTCATGGAACAGATCCGGCAGCTGCGAGCCGCTGGTGAGATCGCGCGGGTCAGGATAATAGACCGGCGGCATATAATTGTGGCCTCTGACAGGATAAAGGATATTGGCGGCCGGGATGATAAGCTCATGCAGTTCTTACAGCGGCCGACATTATCCGTTCCGTTGCCGAATGGTGATATTTTAATGCCCATTAAAATTGAAGGGGTAACTCTGGGGGCGCTGCGTGTTGGTTTTGACCGGGCGGCTGAGAGTCGGCGTATTGATGGGGAACTCCAGCGGACAAGCCGCCGGATTTTGTATCTTGCTCTGGTTATCTTTGTCCTTGGCATCAGCGGGGCCTTTATCATTTCCCGGGCTCTGACCAGGCCGATTATTGAGCTTTTGCGGGAGATTGACCAATTCGATCGGGAAATTTATCCGGATAACGCCTCTCGTAAACAAGTTTCCTGTCAGGATGAGGCCTTGCAGCTTAGGGACGCCTTTACCCGGATGATGACTAATTTGAGGGTATATCTGCAAAGAAATAAAAAGATTGCCACGGAACAGGAGAAATTGACCTGCATGGCCGCCATTGGCCAGATGTCGGCTCAGATAGCGCACGAAACCAGAAACAGTTTATACGCTATTCGGGGAGCGATTTCCGGCTTGGAAAAGGGGGATAACCCGGCCGAGAGTAAAGAATATGTGGAGGTTATTAAGGAAGAAATTCAGGAAATGAAACGGATGTCGGATGATTTTCTGCAATTTGCCAGAACCCCGGAGCCGGAACTTATCCCCTGTCAGGTGGACGAGGTGGTGCAAAGGGTGGCGGAACTCCTTGAGCCGGATCTGGAGGAGGGGAGGATCCGGCTGGAAAGAACGGGCATGGATGTGCCGCGGGTGCTGGCCGATCCCACCCTCTTGAAACGGGCCTTTATGAATCTTTTTTTAAATGCCATTCAGGCCATGGAGGATGGCGGAATAATTATGGTGGAATATCGGCTGGCGGGTAATTTTGTGGAGATCAGGATTCAGGATGAGGGCCCTGGTATCCCGGAGGATATCAATTTGAAGGTCTTTCAGCCCTTTTTTTCTACCAAGATTAACGGCTCTGGACTGGGGCTGCCCACGGTCTATAAACTTATGGCGGCCCAGCATGGTGAGGTGGATCTGGAGGAATCGGCGGTCGGGGCGCGGTTCATGATTCAACTGCCTGTCGCGGATAAAAGTGGAGCGTAGATAAGATGGCGAAGATTTTGGTTGTTGATGATGAAAGGAATATTCGTAAAGTTCTGTCCAATTATCTGCGGAAGGAGGGCTTTACGGTGGAGACCGCCCGTAATTATGAGGAGGCGGTGGATAAGGCCGCCGCCGTAAATTTTGATCTGGTACTCACTGATATGCGGCTTCCGGGCCAATCCGGACTCGATCTTTTAAAATGGCTCAAAAGAAAAATGCCGTCTCTGCCGGTGTTGGTGATTACGGCTTACGGCAGCATTGACAATGCCGTGGAGGTGATGAAAAACGGGGCTTCGAATTATTTGACCAAACCGGTGGACATGGATGAAATGCTGATCATTATCCAGCATACCCTGTTAAAGGAACAGGTGCGGCCGGAGGCGGCTGCTGGTGAAGAGGGGGAACATTTTGGAATTATCGGCGGCAGCCTGGCCATTAACGAGGTAATTGCCACTATTAAGGTTGTGGCTGTAAGCCGGGCCAATATTCTGATTTCCGGTGAATCGGGAACCGGCAAAGAACTGGTGGCCGGGGCCGTCCACTCGGCCTCTCAGCGTCGGGACGCCCCCTTTATCGCCTTAAATTGTGCCGCTGTCCCGGTCGATCTAATAGAAAATGAGTTGTTTGGCCATGAGAAAGGGGCCTTCACCGGGGCTGTGTCGCGGGAGAGCGGCAAGGTGGAGATGGCCGCCTCCGGCACCCTGTTCCTCGATGAGATAGGTGAGATGTCTGTTGCCATGCAGATTAAACTGCTCCGTTTCATCCAGGAACGGGTTTTTTACCGGATCAGCGGCCGGGAACAATTAGTCTCTGACTGCCGGATTATTGCCGCCACCAACCGTAATCTGGAGGATGAGGTTAAAAAAGGCAATTTTCGGGAAGACCTTTTTTACCGTTTAAATGTTATTCAGATAAAGGTGCCTGCCCTGCGGGAGCGCAAGGAAGATATTCCCTCTCTTGCCCATTATTTCCTCAATAAATACGCCGGGGAGAACAAAAAATTTATCAGGGGAATAGAGCAGTCGGCTTTGGAAGCCCTGACGGTCTATGAATGGCCGGGGAATATCCGCGAACTGGAAAATATTATTGAACGGGCGGTGGTTCTCTCCCGTCTCGATATAATAGTTTTAGAAGATCTGCCGAGGAAGATGCAAAATAATTACGCAGAGTCGCTGGGAGAAAATAAGCCCGCGGAGGATCAGCATCTAACGGGCTTAATCGGGATGCCCCTGGCCGAGCTTGAGCGCATCGCCGTTTTGAAGGCCTTAAAAGCTGAGAAATGGAATCAGACCAGGGCGGCCGCGAGACTTTGTATCACCCGGCGGCAGCTCAGAACTAAGATGGAAAAATATCAATTATTATAATTTCTGCCCCCAAAAGGACATTTCGGGACAGCTGAAGGTGGCGTTTTGTTCCAAAATGGACATTTTCAGCCGTTTTAAGGCCCAGAATGCTTGGCATGGCCCTTGCAAATTGCAGATATGGAGGAGACGGCGGTTCCGTCTTTAACTTTCTGGCAATATGTCTAACAGCGGGGGTAAAATGAGTAAGGAAAATTTCAGGGAGGGGATGGTCGCGGCTTTGGTGGTCATGGGTTTTGTCGGGGTGGTCTTTCTTGTTTATAAGATCAAGGCCTATGCGGGGCTCGATTCATCAAGTATGTCTGATGAGGAAATAGCCGCGGCTAAGAGTGCCATTCATAACACTCTGGTCTGGGGCGGCCTGCTCGTCGGCGGTCTCATGGGGGCCATTGTCCAACGTTCCAAATTCTGTATCGCCGCGGCCTGCCATGCCAGAGTGACCATCGGTGATCTTTTCCAGACCCGTTCCTATGCCATGTCTCTGCTGATCGCTATCCTCGGTACCCAGATTTTATATAAAATGGGTCAGGTCGATATTCAATACAGTATATATGTCTCATCTCCCTTTACCTGGCTCAGTTATATTGTCGGCGGTTTTACCTTCGGGGTAGGCATTGTCTATGCCGGGGGCTGCGCCAGCCGGATTCTGGTGCGCAGTGCCGAGGGTGATCTCGGAGCACTGGTGAGTGTCATGGCCTTTATCCTGACCTCCGGCGCCACTCTCTGGGGCCTGCTCGCCCTGATCCGGGTTGATTTTTTTAATTCATTCACCCTGGATTTCAAGAGTCAGTATCTGCCGGATATATTGCCTGCCATCCCCTGGTGGCTGATTCTCCTGGCCCTGGAGTTAATATTGGTTCTCTTTATGCTGGTGGCCCCCAAAAAGTCGGAATGGTGGGGCTGGAAATGGCCCCTGACCGGGGTTGGTATCGGGCTGACCATTGTCCTGGCCTGGTGGCTGAACGGGGCGGCCCATAAGGCCCTGCCGCTTATCGACAGTTTCTCTTACACCGGCCCCGCCGACCCCGCTCTGCTTCAGAAATGGCGTCCTAAGAGCCTGACCTTCGCCCTGGCCGATGCCGAGAGCTTTCGCTATATCATTCTGTGGACAGGTGAAACCATCAACTTTGCCATTGCCACTGTCTTCGGGGTTCTTGGCGGTTCGCTGCTGGCCGCCTTGATCAGCGGCACCTTTAACTGGGTGGCTCCGCCTCTGGTACAGTTTAGATATAGTCTTGTCGGCGGCCTGCTCATGGGCTTTGGAGCGGTGCTGGCTCTGGGCTGTAATATCGGTCAGGGCCTAAGCGGTATTTCCACTATGGCCCTGGGCAGTATTCTAACTATGACCTTTATCGCTTTGGGGGCCATGGCCGGGGCGAAATTCATGCTCTGGCAGGTAATGAGGGACTGAAATGAAAGTTTTCTTTTTGCTATTTATCTTTTTCTCGGTAACGGGCTGTGTCGCTGCCCGGTCAATTAGCAGTAACCCAAATCCGGCCGCGGGAGATTCATGGCGATCAAATCTGAAAAGCTGCAATATCCAGTCAGGTGTTCATCGGCAGGAGGCGGCCGCGCGGCCGCCAGTGGTAATTAAGTCGGTACTGGCTGATTACGACCAGGTATGGTATGACTTGACTGCGGCTCTCAACAATCGGGGGCTGGTCATCTCGTCGGTATCCCATGTAGGCGAGATGTTGACCCGCACCGGCAAGGCCCTGGGGCAGACCAGACCGATTTTTGCCAGAGCCAGGGTTATGGAGTTCTGTAGTGCCGTTATTTCAAGAAAAATGATGGAAGATAATCCGCACTATATCGCCTTTTGTCCGTACCAGATTATGGTCTACTCTCTGCCTGCCGAGCCGGGCAGGGTGTATCTCTCCTATCGCCGTCTATACTGGGGAAAGGTTAAAAATCGTCAATCCCTGCAAAGGGTAGAAAATCTCCTGTCAGCACTGATTAAGGAGACGATTGCAACCCAGAAGGAATATCAATAACTAATGGCTCTGCCCGGTTGGATATTGCGAAGCATGAAGGTTCATCTCTGCCACCCGAACCTGGCAGTCTCCATAGATTTGCATCCGGGCTGTGTTTTACCCTCTAAAAAATCATAGGCGCAAGCCCCTGTTTTCCAGCCGCCGCCCGTGCCATTTTTAATAAATTACCAAACCGCCTTTGGTAACTGATGCCTGAATTAATATCAGGGTTGAAGATGAAAAAATGCGAATTGGAGGTGTGAAATGAATTTTTTGTGACAGGGATAATTTTTGGGTCGGGAATTTCTCCATTACAGGGAGAAAGAATTATAAACAACGTAAAATTGGAGAAGAAGAGATGAGAAAGAAAGTTTTTTCTAATAGTTTAATAGCCGCGGCCTTTCTGCTCGGCGCAAGTGTTCCGGCCGCCGCAAGCGTTAGTGTCATTAATACCAAGGTGGGAGACCAGAAGCTGAATGTTAAACTGTTCGGTTTCTCGCAAATTACCGCTCAAACTGGCGACGGCCTTGCCTCATCGGCAACCGATAAACGTGATTCGCTGCGCTTTGGCGCCGACCGTGTTCGTCTGGGGTATAAGCTCACCATGAACAAGGTTTTCAGCAAGTTGCAGCTTGATTTCGTTAAAAGTGATGACGCCCATAAAGGAGGGCAGCTGGATGAAATTATTAAGGATGCTGATGTTGGCTATAAATTCAACAACGCCTTTTCCGCCAAGTTTGGCGAGTTCAAGACCCCGGTGGGCATGGATTTTAATACCTCAGGGGCCAAATTAGATATTACCAGACGCGGGATGGAAAAGGCTCTGGTTCTGGAGCGTTCCCTCGGCGCTATGCTCAGCGGCCGTAAGATTGGCGGCATGTTTGGTTACGATATCGGGGTCTTCAATCCGGCCACCCGTGCCAGCAAGGTTGTGGATAATCCATCGAATAAAATACACGGTGTCGCGGGGCATGATTTGGCCTATGCCGTCCGGGGAATGGCGGATTGGAATAATCTGCATATGGAACTTTCCTACGGCGTGTCGCAGGAGGCGGCCGGGGATAGCTATACCCCTGGCACCAAGGCAGAGGATTATTCGGTCTGGGATGTTGCCGCCGCCTATAAATTAAACGATATGACCTTGAAGGGCGAGTATGTTGCGGGCAGTAATATCAAGGGGGTAAAGGATCGTGATGAATCCGTCTGGTACCTGCATGCCGGATATCGCTTTCTGCCCATGGTGGAGGGTGTGGTTCGCCACTACCAGGCTCATTATGATCCTGCAACCGGTCCCAGCACTGACCTTGGCAATACCTATCTCGGGGTTAATGTCTTTCTGAATACAGCCGCCAAATATACGGCCCGTATTCAGTTAAATTATGTAATCGCGAGCGGGGATGACGGCTTCACCGGCAACATCTATGAAGGTGTGACCGGTGGTTACCGGGATGATGTGGTCTTGGCGCAGTTCCAGCTGGCATTCTGAATTTGTAATAGTTCACCAAGGGCACCAAAGTTGATGCTGCCCGATAGTGTAAGAG
>CAZZJP010000032.1:0-12578 GCA_964654555.1 uncultured Desulfobulbia bacterium | reverse complement strand
CGAACCTGGAGCACTGCTGAACAGTTACACTACGGTGGTTATTGTTACTTTTATACATCACGCTGAATAGTTACTGATTCGCGGCTGTTAGTGAGTACGAAACAGCGGTGTCCGCTTAGTGCTTCGCGTAAAGTGAACAAGGGGTAGCTTCGTGCCTCGGCTATTTTGCCATTTTTGGGCCTGATTCCTGCCCTTTCAGCTTACAGGTTTTCGATATACCATTCAGCGGCCTGATCCAGGCCGCTCTCAACGGAATATTCCGGCTCATAGCCCAGTAGTTTATTAATCTTGGAGATGTCGGCCAGGGAATGGAGGACGTCTCCGGCCCGGAAATCCCTGTATTCCGGTTTTATATCCCGGGCCTGTGGCTGCTTTAGCGCTACTCTCGCCTTAATCATTTCAAATAACTCGTTCAGGGTAGTGCGCTGACCGTAGGCCACGTTGTATACCTGGTTTACCGCCTCCTTGTTATCAGTGCAGGCGGCTAAGATATTGGCCTGTACTGTATTGTCGATATAGCAGAAATCCCGGCTGGTCTCGCCGGTGCCGTTGATGAATAACTCACCGCCTTTTACCATCCCGGCAAACCATTTGGGGATTACCGCGGCGTAAGCGCCGTTGGGATCCTGGCGACGGCCGAAGACATTGAAATAGCGCAACCCGATGCAGGCCATATTATAGGTGCGGGAGAAGACATCGGCATATAGTTCATCGACATATTTTGTTACCGCGTAGGGCGAAAGAGGGCGGCCGATTTTATCCTCCACCTTGGGCAGACCCGGATGATCGCCGTAGGTGGAGCTGGAGGCGGCGTAAACAAAATTATTTACCCCCGCGTCTCTTGCCGCCACCAGCATATTGAGAAAGCCGGTGATATTATTGGCGTTGGTCAGCAGGGGATCTTCAATGGAACGCGGCACGGAGCCTAAGGCTGCCTCGTGGAGGACGTAGTTAACCTCGGCGCAGGCCCGCTGGCAGGCTTTAAGGTCACGGATATCATCCTCAATGAGCTGAAATCTCTGCCATTGCTCCGGCAGGAGTCGTTCCCTGACCTGTGCCAGATTGTGATGATGACCAGTGGAAAAATTATCAAGACCAACCACCTCCTGATTTAAATTCAGCAAGGTCTCCAGAAGATTGGATCCGATAAATCCTGCCGCTCCGGTAATCAGCCATTTGCGCGGTGTCTGTAATAATTCTTTTTTAATTTGCTCTATTTTCATAGTCTTCCTTCCTATAAACGCCAGAAATTAATCTGTTGTCTGTTGATTTCCTCAAGGTCTAATACCGATTTGATGTCTAATAAACAACCGCCCGGGCTCAGGGCCGCGGCAAGTTCCGATATCTTCAGATTGAGCAGGTCTCTATGCGGTACGGCAAATATCAGGGCGTCAAGATCATGCAACTCCTCCCAGGGCTGGAGTTCTATGCCGAAAAAACGCCGGGCCTCGGCTGGATTTACCATGGGGTCATGCACCATTACTGTCATACCATAGGATTCTAATTCTTGAATAATATCAAAGACCTTGGAATTTCTCAGGTCAGGGCAGTTCTCCTTGAAGGTCAAGCCCAGTACCCCTATTCTGCCAGGGCTGCCGTTTCGGCTGCCGGAGTTCAGCATCATTTTAACGGCCTTTTCGGCGATGAACTTGCCCATGTTGTCGTTAATGCGCCGGCCGGCCAGAATTACCTCCGGATGATAGCCGATACTCTCAGCCTTGTAGGTCAGGTAATAGGGATCAACGCCGATGCAATGGCCGCCCACCAGTCCGGGCCGGAAGGGCAGAAAATTCCATTTAGTCCCGGCGGCCTCAAGGACGTTGTTCGTGTCAATGCCAAGACGGTCAAAGATGAGGGATAGTTCGTTCATCAGGGCGATGTTTAAATCCCGCTGGGTATTTTCAATAACCTTGGCGGCCTCGGCCTCTTTGATGGAGGAGGCCGGGTGAACACCAGCGGTTACTACCGAGGCGTAGAGAGCGGCCACCGCCTTTAATGTTTCCGGGGTATCACCGGATACCACCTTGACGATTTTGGCCAGGGTGTGTTCCTCATCGCCGGGGTTAATACGTTCCGGCGAATAGCCGATGTTAAAATCCTCAAGCCACTTAAGACCGGAGGCCTTCTCTAATATAGGTACGCATTCATCTTCGGTAACACCGGGATAAACGGTGGACTCAAAGATGATAACACTGCCTTTTTTTATATGTCGGCCCACGGTTTCAGCGGCCCCGAGCAGGGGAGAGAGATCGGGCTGGCGGGCCTGGTCAATGGGGGTGGGAACTGCTACTATAATAAAATCGGCTTCGGCAAGACGGCGGGCCTCGGCGGTGAACTCAATATATCTGGCGGCCGCGAATTGCGGAGCCTTGCCTTCCCCGTTGGGGTCTATGCCATTCTGAAAACTTTTTATGCTCTCAATCTTTAAGTCAAAGCCGATTGTCTTGTTACGAGCCCCAAAGGCGAGAGCCAGCGGCAGCCCGACGTAACCTAAACCTACAACGGCAATGGTTGAATTATTATTAAATTCCATAACTCCTCTTCTCTTGTTTTGAGGTGAAAAAACGTAACCAGCACCTCATCTCCGTCCGTTTCAGCGTAAACGATCAACAAACCACACTCCGGGAGATGATCGCCCTCCGAGGTGTAAGCGTTTCAGCCCTCTCACGTACAGGAAGTACAGACTTGAGGGCAGAAACAAACAAGGTAAGTGAACGTAGTGAGACTCCGATCTAAGGCACTGATGAACTCTTACACTATCGGGCAGCATCAACTTTGCTGCCCTTGGTGAACTATTACAAAAAACAGTGATGTCTGGTTAGAGTTTTACGAAAATCATTTTATCCCTGAATAGAAAGCGGGAAAAACAAAATCCGTCTCTTATAAGCGCTGTAGGCTTATTCTGAGAATAATACAAGTTCTTAGCCGGGATATTACTGATTATTCGTAACTATTCAGCAGCACCCCATCTTCGCCCATTTAGGCCTTCTCGAATACCAAAGTATGCTTCGAATGCCTAAATGAACGAGGTAAGCGCAGACTCCGAGCTGGAGCACTGCTGAACAGTTACGCTCTGGGGTTATTGTTACTTCTATGCACCACGCTGAATAGTTACGATTATTCTATAATATATAAATACCATATTTGAGCTAATAAAACCAATATAGTAACGTCCCTCTTGTCTAAGGATATTTATGAAAGGCGCGGATTTCTGCCGGGATGAGGCATTATCCCGGTTTAGTATAGGTTCTCGCGGGCATCCTTTTGACACGATGGTGTTTTTTTCGTTCGTGGCTTTAAGTTTTGTGGTAAATCTGGAACGATTGAATAAGATGTGGTGGTAATTTGGCGCGAACTAATATCTTCTTGCCTCCTGCCGGGATGTGGAGTTAAATCATCTTCTGCGGTCAGGTATTGTTGCTGATTTGAGCTGGAAATTTCCACAAAGTCAAGCCGCAGCATCGAATTGTACGGCCATGGCCGTCCCAGAAAGAATAAAAAAATAAATCTGTCCCCCTTTTTGTATGCGTACCAAAATCAGTATCCGGGGAGCCCGGATGCATAATTTAAAAAATATCAGCCTGGATCTGCCCCGTGATAAATTTATCGTTTTCACGGGGCTTTCCGGTTCCGGCAAATCTTCTCTGGCCTTTGATACCCTCTATGCCGAGGGCCAGAGGCGTTATGTGGAGTCTCTTTCCACCTATGCCCGTCAGTTTCTGGGGCAGATGGACAAGCCGGAGGTGGACAGCTTAGAGGGTCTGTCGCCGGCGGTTTCCATTGAGCAGCGTACCACCAACCGTAATCCACGTTCCACAGTTGGTACCAGTACCGAGATTTACGATTATCTCCGTCTCCTCTACGCCCGTCTTGGTACTCCCCATTGTCCCCGCTGCGGTAGCAGGATTGCCGCCCAGAGTGTGCAGGAAATGACGGCGGCGGTTATGGATTATCCGGCTGGCAGTAAAGTTATTCTTCTGGCCCCGGTTATTGAGGATCAGAAGGGCGAGCATCTTGGGGTTCTGAACCGCCTGCGGCAGACTGGCTTTGTCCGGGTGCGGGTAGACGGCGCTCTGTATAGTCTGGATCAGGAAATAAAACTGGCCAAGACCAGAAAACACTCCATCGCGGCGGTGGTTGACCGGTTAATTATCAAGGACAAGATAAAACGCCGTCTTTCCGCCTCCATTGCCACCGCTCTTGAGCTTTCCGGCGGTATGCTGCTGATTAATTTCCCCGATTCCGGGGCAGAGATTCTGTTAAGTGAACGGGCCGCCTGTCTGCAGTGCGGTATCAGTCTGCCCGATCTTTCGCCGCAGCTTTTTTCCTTTAACAACCCTAAAGGGGCCTGTACTGAGTGCGGCGGCCTGGGTATCCGTCAGTTCTTTGATCCAGATCTCATCGTTCCCAACCCCGCCCTTAGTATCACGAAGGGCGGAGTGAGGCCCTGGAAGGATATTACGGCTGAATCCTATAGCGGTGAACTCGTTCGCGCCCTGGCCGGGCATTATAATTTTAAGTTGACCACCCCCTTTGGGAAATTACCGGCCAGGGTTCAGGAGGCCGTTATCAACGGCACCGGTAGTGAGGTGATTTCTTTTAGCTACCGGCGCCGCCGCCGCTTGATTTCATCGGCCAGGCCCTATCCCGGTCTGCTTAAGCAGTTGGAACGGAGATATAGGGAGACCTCCTCCATGTCCGTGCGCCAGAGTCTGGAACAATATCTCAATATCCGGCCCTGTCCGGCCTGTAACGGGGCTCGTTTAAACGCCGGAGCTCTGGCCGTAAAGTTCAACAATTATAATATATTTGAATTAACGGAGATGAGTATTGAGCGGCTGAAAGCCTGGATGGCGGCGATCGTCATCCAGGGGCAGAATGAAAAAATTGCCGCCCCTATTATCAAGGAAATTCGTGAACGGCTCAATTTTTTGACCGGGGTGGGGCTGGGGTATATCTCCCTAGCCCGGGCTGCCTCCAGTCTCTCGGGGGGGGAATTTCAGCGTATCCGCCTGGCCTCGCAGATTGGGGCTTCGCTCATGGGGGTGTTGTACATCCTCGATGAGCCCAGTATAGGGCTGCATCAACGAGATAATCAACGTCTTATCAAGACCTTGATCAGGCTGCGGGATCAGGGTAATACGGTCATTGTGGTGGAACATGATGCCGATACCATTCTGGCTGCCGATCATGTCCTGGATATCGGGCCGGGGGCGGGCGTTCATGGGGGGGAGATTATCTACAACGGCCCTGTCAGCGGCCTGTTTGAAAAGGAGGATTCACTCACCGGCGGCTATCTCTCCGGGCGTTTGACCATTCCTCTGCCCGAGAATCGCCGCCAGCCCAGAAGGGGTAAAAAAATTACCATTAAGGGGGCGCGGGCCAATAATCTTAAAAATATTACCGTCAATTTCCCCCTGGGGCTGATGACCTGTGTGACCGGGGTCTCCGGCTCCGGTAAATCCACTTTGGTTATGGAAACCCTCTACAAGGGGGCGGTGAATATCCTCAATGGAACCAGACAGGCAGCAGGAGAGGGGAGGATCAGCGGTCTGCGGCATATTGACAAGATAATTAATATTGATCAAAGTCCCATCGGCCGTACTCCACGCTCCAATCCGGCTACCTATACTGGCATTTTATCCCCGATTCGGGAGTTATTGGCCCGTCTGCCCGAGGCCAGAGCCCGCGGTTATAAGGCCGGACGCTTCAGCTTTAATATCAAGGGCGGCCGCTGCGAGTCCTGTCAGGGGGACGGTCTGCTCAAGATTGCCATGCATTTTCTGCCCGATGTCTATGTTACCTGTGAAGCCTGCCGGGGCAGTCGTTATAATCCGGAAACCCTGGATATTCTATACCGGGGCAAGAGTATTGCTGATATTCTGACCATGAATGTCGAAGAGGCCCTGGAATTTTTTAAGAACATTCCGCCCATCAAGAACCGTCTGCAGACCCTGTATGATGTGGGTTTGACCTATATCTCTCTCGGGCAGTCCTCCACCACCCTCTCCGGGGGTGAGGCCCAGCGCATCAAGCTGGCCCGGGAGTTGAGCAAACGGGGTACCGGCAGCACCCTCTATATCCTTGATGAACCGACCACCGGCCTCCATCCCGCTGATATTCAACATCTCTTGAATGTCCTGCACCGCTTGACCGATGCCGGTAACACGGTGGTTATTATTGAGCATAATCTTGATGTCATTAAGACCGCCGATGAGATTATTGATCTCGGGCCGGAGGGCGGTGATGCGGGAGGGGAGATAATTGTCAGCGGTACCCCGGAGAAAGTGGCTGCCGCCGCGCAATCATATACCGGCCGTTTTTTAAAGCAGATTTTGTAATTTAAGCCTCTGTATCTGGCGGTACAGGTGGGGTTTTTAGACAAGCGTTTTTTGATTATTCTTAGTATATAAGAATAATTTGGTATAAATCCAATCTCTAATCAGATAATCTCAAACAGGAAGAAGATAATGACCGATCAACAGAATGAAGCTAATAACGAGCAACCTATTTTTCGTCTCCAGAAGCTCTATGTCAAGGATGTCTCCTTCGAAAATCCCAATGCCCCGGATTGTTTTGGCACCAGTCAGCAGAATGAACAGCCCAAGGTGGAAATTAATTTAAATCTCGCTAATAAAAAACTGAGCGATGATACTTATGAGGTGGAAATCAAGATTACTGCCAAGGTTACGCAGGGCAAGGAGGACAAGACGCTCTTTATAATCGAGGTTGAGCATTGCGGAATTTTTACCATCAAGAATATTCCGGCGGAGCATTTAAACGCGGTACTGGCCGTGGACTGCCCGACCATGATTTTCCCTTATACCCGGCAGATTGTCAGCCAGATGACAGTGGACGGTGGTTTTATCCCCTTCCTGTTGGAGCCGGTGAATTTTCTGGCCCTTTTTCAAAACGCCCAGAAACAGCAGGGCGAACAGGCCAATTAAAGAATCATGTGAGCCTTAAATGACCGCCATTAAGGCGTGGGGCGGCAGGCCGAGGGGCCAGCCGCCGGTCTGGTTTATAACCCGGCCCAGCAGTTCCGGCAGGGATACATCCTTAAATAGATAAATCTTCAAATCGGCGGTGCCGGCTTCATAATTATTCATTATGTCTTCCCACTCTGCCGTTAATTTATCCATCAGGGGCTTGTTTACGGGAGCGCCCTGGCTCAGGCCGTGTAATTCTTTCTCTAAGCCTTGCAGGGTTTGGCTTCCGGCCTGCCGGATTTTATTTCTTCGCTCTAGGTATTTATCATTGTCCCCCTCACAGTCCGGCAGCGGCAGACGGCAGATGAGACGCGGGCCTTTGTCAAGTTTCCGGCTGTAATAGTCAGCGAGAAGCTCGAAGGTCTCCCGGCTGGCCGGGGCGGCTGTCCATGGCCTATCCGTTTTTTTATCGGCCATGAAGAGATGTATCCAGGCCTTAAGCTGTTGAATTGCCGGGCCTCCTGCCTCGCTGGCGGCAAGCAGGGGGGCGGTAGTTGTTTCTGGCGCCGTATTTTGCAGGGCGCTGAGCATTGAGGCCGTCCGCTGTTCAACCTGCCGCAGACTGTTATTTATTTCTTCCTCCTCATCGGTCATTATCTCTGATAACCGAAGCAGGAGACGGGCCTGGGTTAAGGCGTTGAGTTTCTTGTCTTCGCTGTTTTTCGGTGCCATGATGCGGCTTACCAGATCCCAGACTGCCTCTTCATCGACACGCGCGGCTTTTGACATGGAAAATATCCCGCCGCCGTAATATTCATCCCGGTGGCTTGAGATATCGCGGATTAGATGCTGGAAATTTTCCAGATCTTCCGCAAAGGGCACCGGGGCGTAGCGCCTGATTAAATGTTGCTGGCTGTAAAAATCATCATGTCGACAGGTATCCTCCGAGGCGGCGTATAAAAAAATTTCATCAAATATAATAAGGAATTGACGAAAGAGACGCTCCCTGGGAATACTTAAGGGCGGTATCAGGATAGTTTTTAAATTCATAATAGTGTAATAGTTTAATTAAGGATGATGGATGAAAAAGATTAATGAATCGGCAACACTTGCCATAATCACCATGGTTTATATTTTGTTGAGTGTGCGTTATTTCCCTGGCCAGTTTCTCAAGACTCTGACCTGGACTACGCTGCAGATATTGACCGTTGCTCCCCTCACCGTGGGTGGTACGATTATCGTTGTCGTTATTATCCAGAAATCAATGGGTGCCAAAATTCCCAGGGACAGAATTATCCGGATATTTCTTACCTTGGGAATAATTGTTGAATTGCTTTACGGCCTCTATAATTATGTTGGGGTCAAGGGGGCGTAAAGTCAGCGAATCAACGAGTTTGGCGGATGATAACCAGAGGGCGATGTGGTGTTGGGCAGTAGCATGGAGCCTTTGCCGATGAGGGTGCCGGGATTGGTTACGGAATTACAGCCTGTCTGTACATCATCGCCCAATACCGCTCCCAATTTCCTAAGCCCGCTGCTGATAGTCCCATCCGGGGTTCTGATGGGCACCTCGCCGCCGGTGAAACGCAGGTTGGCCATTTTGGTGCCCGCCCCGAGATTTACCCGGCTACCGAGAATGCTGTCGCCAAGATAGGCGAAATGGCCGGCCTTGGCATCATCCATGAATATTGTATGCTTGACCTCTGTGGTATGGCCGATAACCGTGCGTCGCCCGGCGAGGCAATACCCTCTGATATAGGCCCCCTGCCGCACCTCGGAACAATCTCCAATGACCGCTGGTTCTTTGACCATGGCCCCTGATTCCAGGATAACGCCGGAACCTAAGGCTATCCTCGGGCCGCCAAGGACTACCCCGGCCATGATAAGGGCGGCCTCCGGCAGGGGCCGGCTGTCTTTGTAGACGGCAAACTGTCCTTTGGCTGGATCTCCCAGCTTAATTTTACAATCGGCAGCGGGGATAATCTCACCCCTGATATATACCACGGCAGCGGCTAGAGGAACACCAAAGGTCAGGCCATCGCCCTTAAGGGGGGGGTAGTCGTAATCGTTCATGTACTCCTTTAGGCGTTTTAGAGCCTCCCAGACATAATTAGATCCGAATAGCTGGCGATGTTCAAGCCCCTCTAACTTAAAAAACGACTCAGACGTCAACACAATCGGCATCCCCGCCCCTTTCTTTAATCAGGGCTTCTAACTCGGTGTAATTCCGCAGGTTGTTATTTGTGAACATCAGAGCCATACCGTTACTTTCGGTTCGGGTGACTTCTCCTTTAAGGCGCAGGGAACGGTTAGCGGCCGGGGCGGCATCATGAAACTCGATATCGCACACAGTCCCCGCCGTCGGATTATGATTTCCCATTACCCAGATGCCCACCAGGCTTAAATTCTGAGCGGCGCATTCGGTAATAACCTGATTGGCGAAGATTAAATCGACCTTGCCGGTATAAGGAATACGGGGATGTTTACGCTTCGATTGCTGCTTGTCGGTCATGCCTGCCTCTTACTTGTAAATTTATAAAAGAATTGTAATTTATAGCTGCACTCAATCCGGAGTCTGCGCTGCCTGCCTGCGGCTGATAATGCTGTCCAGCATACATATTTCGATAAGATCGAAATGGACGGGGTAAGTGTAGACTCCGGGATGGGCCGCTCGTGAACAGTTACGAAAATACAATGATTAACCGGGATGGTCAAAGGAAAACTGGTTTTAGACGGCGGAGGGGGCGGCCAGGTCTTCCACGAGAAAGGGTGAGCAGCGGACGGCAATACTCTTTTTCTTGACCCAGATTAATACCATATTAACAGTTTCGCCGTTGACGTTAACAATATTGGCTAATTCTTCGGCGTACTCTACGTCTGAGTTGTTAAATTCGTAGTACAGCGAGGCGTGATAGGGGTCGACAAGCAGGATAAATTTTTCTGTATCATAGGGATGCTTATGGGGCGAGCCGGAAAACGGTACATGGGTTTCGCGTAAATTATCGGCTTTTTTGGCGGTGTTAACCGGCTGAATATCCAGAACTTTAGGCTCCTGTAAAAATTTAGTTATCGGCATCATATCCTCCCTCGGCGTGGAATATAATAAAATAGTTATTACGAAGCGTTAAGGCCATGGTGAATCCCTCGGCACTGATAACATTATACCATATTGAATTTTTTTTTTGCTATATAGCTGCTGAAGGTAAAAAAAAAATTCTGGTAGTTGCGACTCCTTTAAAATCAAGTATAATAAATCGATTTTAGATAATTATTCAGGTGAAGTAGTCTCGACATTCCCGGCTGCTGTTCCAGGTTAGCGAAGGCTCCGAGCGGACGACGATGGAGTGTTGCTGGACAGTTATCTTATATTTTAATACTTTAGGAGAAAATGATGAGCGAAGATAATTTGATCCATGTTACTGACCAAGATTTTGAGGCCGAGGTGCTAAAAGCTGACCTCCCCTGCTTAGTTGATTTTTGGGCTCCCTGGTGCGGTCCATGCAAGGCCATTGGCCCGGTGGTAACTGAACTGGCTGAGGAATTTGCCGGTAAGGTTAGAATCGCCAAAATGAATGTTGATGAGAGCCCGGCTACTCCGGGGAAATACGGCATTCGGGCTATTCCCACCTTGATTTTGTTCAAGGGCGGAGAGGTGCTGGATCAGGTGACCGGCGCGGTTGGCAAGGCCCAGCTGGCCGCCATGCTTGAAAAAGCCTGATTAAATTGGCTGTCAAAACCTATCAACTTATTATAGTGGGCGGCGGGCCGGGTGGTTTAACCGCCGGGCTTTATGCCGCCCGCGCCCGTCTTGATACCCTGTTGATTGATAAGGGTGCCGTCGGCGGCCAGGTACTGCGTACTGACTGGATAGATAATTATCCCGGTTTTCCGGATGGGATTTCCGGCTTTGAACTGGCAGACAAGATGGCCGTCCAGGCTCGGCGTTTCGGTCTTCAGCCGACCTTGGGCGAAGTTGTCTCCATGGAGTTAAGGGGCGAGACCAAAAAGTTGTATCTCGCGGATGGTGAGGTCTTGAAGGCCAAGGCGGTGATTATTGCCACTGGGGCCAGCCCCAATAAGTTAAATGTTCCAGGAGAGGCGGAACTGGCAGGTAAGGGCGTTTCCTATTGCGCCACCTGTGACGGCCCTTTTTACCGGGACATGGATGTGGCGGTGGTGGGCGGCGGCAATACCGCCGTTCAGGAGGCGGTTTATCTGACTAAATTTGCTAAAAGGGTAACTATAATTCATCGCCGTGATGAACTGCGGGCCGCACCGATCATTCAGGAAGCCGCCTTTCAGAATAAACGGGTTAATTTTATTTGTGAGTCTGAGGTTGTCGGCATTGAGGGCACCACCGAGGTCACCGGAGTGCGGATAAAACATGCCGGCGGGGAGGAGGAATTTAAACCGTTTCAGGGCGTATTTATCCTGGTGGGTGTCAGTCCCAATAATTGGATGCTGCCTAAGGAATTGGCCCTGGATAATGGTTTTATTACTACCGACGGTATGATGCGCAGTAATATCTCCGGGGTGATGGCCGTTGGTGATATTCGGGCTGATTCTATACGTCAGGTTATATCCGCTGCCGGCGATGGTGCCGTGGCAGAAAAGACAGCGGAACAATATTTAGAATATCTGCATCAGAATCTGCGGATTGTTATGGAAAGAAAAAAATGCAGCCCAAAATTAAACTAATGCCGGCCGGCAGAAGAAAGGTCTTAACGGTTTTTATCATCCTGCTCTTTTTTACTACTCTGCCGGGCTGTGCTCTCGTGGATAATACCATGAATTATCTGGGATTAAGTAATGGTAAGTCGATCCCAGACACCCCTGACAGCCTGGCCTTTAAGGCCCTCGGTGATTACAATCATGGTGATTATTCCAAGGCCCTGAAGGCCTTTAATGATATAATGGATCGTTTTCCCTTCAGCAAGGCCGGGCTGCTGGCTGAATTAAAGTCAGCTGACTGTCAGTATTATCTGGGAAAATATCCAGAAGCCATCAGCCAGTATAACGATTTCGCCAATAATCATCCCACCAATGAGGCTATTCCCTATGTCATCTTTCAGGTTGGGATGTCGTATTATAAACAGATAGATACTATTGATCGTGATCCTGGGGCAGCCAAGAACGCAGTCGATAATTTCGCGAGGCTTATAAAATCATATCCCCATTCGGCATATATTCAGGAGGCCAGAGCCCGCCGCCTGGCGGCCCTTAACTTTCTGGCCAATCATGAATTTTATGTTGCCAATTTTTATGTGCGAACTAATCATCTGCGGGAGGCGAAGGGGCGTTATCTTTATCTGATAAAGCACTACCCGGAGTCATCGGTAAGCGCCAAGGCCAGGAAGATTCTCGCCGATATTGCGGCTGGTCATCCGCCGAGACGTACCTGGCGTGACTGGCTGCCGGATTTATCTCTGCCGGACTGGCACACCTTCAGCAACCTCAATCCCGGCGGCGGCACCGATTAATTTGCTCCGCCCCTCTTCCTGAGCTTTTTGTGTTCGCGGTCAACAAACCACACTCCCATGGTTGGCAATATCCCTGAAATGTAAGTGTTTCAGGGATATTGCCAACCATGGGAGTGATCTGAGTCCCTAATAATACTTCCTGTATATTGGAGGACTCGATCACGTGCAG
>CAZZJP010000031.1:3771-12714 GCA_964654555.1 uncultured Desulfobulbia bacterium | reverse complement strand
TATGATTTTTTCACCAAAAAATTAATGTGATTGTTCAGCCCGCCGCCACCCGAACATTAACTGGAACCGCCAGGCGGCCGACCTAATTAAATTTCAGCAGCGCCAATTAGAACTCCTGCATAGCTCCACCGCTCTGCTCACTCCCCACGGTTTACGCCACCTGCAGCATGGAGCCGGAATAAAATGAAAAGGTAATCCGGCTGGGCTGTTCAGCGCAAGTCATCCCGCTTTCACCATCACCAATGTCGCTCAACCCCTGCCCGCCCCTTTTGCTCCCTTAATTAACAAAAACCTATTTCCCTACATGAATTACTAACCAACAACGTAATAGTTCACCAAGGGTACTAAAGTTGATGCGGCCCCATAGTGTAAGAGATACCAGTACTGCTTAACAGGCACAATGGCGATTTTTAGACACCACTCTTAACAGTTGGTATGAAATTGCCAATAATGAACTGGTATATATTTAACCTTGACAGCATATTTTTTATATTGTAATGGGTTACATCCACTGTACGACAAATCGTAATTGGCGACCACGAAAATTACAATATTGCTATGCAATGCCGCTATTTTTAATTAGTTTATTAAGAGTATAAAAAACCAAAAAGGCACAGCAAAATTGTCACCAGCAAGACCCGCGGCCCGCAGCCTCACTTCGGTGCCCCTCACTCTATAAGCAAGGAGATGAATTGAACAGCAAAAAGGCCAACATTATCATCATTACCATGACTGCCCTGTCAGCCCTGGCGGCCGTCTCTCTGGTTCATATCTATATTAACAACCGCGTTACCACAGCCAAACAGAAACTGGATGCTAAATATAACAGTATTACCAACCAGGCAGATCTCATTAGTGTGGTAGTCTGTGCCGTCGATATTCCGGCTGGCACCAAAATCAATGCCGATGATATTAAAATTCAGAAATTCAGTAAGGAGTCAATAGATCAGGATCATATTATCTCCGACCCGGCTGCTGTCATTGGTCAAAAAATCCAGCAGAATATGTATGAAGGTGAGTGGATCGTTAAAGAACGTCTCCACCATATCAACCCTAAGGTGAACAACAAAATCACTTTGGCCGCCGGCCGCCGGGCTATCCGTCTCTGGCTTGACGCGACAAGCGGGCTGCTTGGCATAATCGCCCCCAAAGACAAAGTAGATGTGCTGTCCGTCTTACCGGGGAGTAATAAAGGACGGCAGAAAATAGGTAAAATTATCCTTCAGGATATTCGGGTATTATCTGTGGGTAACAGATTGCGGAGTCATAATGAGGTAGATGATAAGAAGAAAAATGATAAATATTTTTCCACCCCCTCCGAGATACCGAAGGCTACCACCATCACCCTGGAGGTTACTCCCCAACAGGCCCTGAAGCTGACCCTTGCCATGGAAATCGGCAAGATTCATCTCGCTCTGCGTAACGCCGATGACCAAGAAATAGTCATCTCTTCACCCGGCCTTACCCTGTCATCTTTATCTACCAGTGGGAAAAAAGCGTCACCAAGACGGCACCCATTCAGAAAAACCAAAAAAACCAAAAAAGAGACGATAACTATTATTAGTGGTGACCGTGTCAATACCGAGGTAATTAAAAAATGAAAAAAGTTGTGATTCTCCTGACCTGTCTGCTTACAATGGCCCCACTCCTGGGCCGCGCCGCAGTGGGTAACATTGTCAATCTCGCCCTTGATGAGAGCTATGTGCTTAACACCACGTTAAAAATTAAGCGGGTGCAGATTTCCTCCCCGGATGTGGCAACGGTGAAGGTTCTTGACACCAATGAGATTATGCTTACCGGCAAAGGTGTAGGCGAAACAGAATTACGCATCTGGAACAAGGATAAAATTGAAAAACATTTTATTGTCCGGGTAGGAGTGAAGGCTCTGGCCACCAAACAGGTGGCGGAAATCATCAAAAGAGTAGCCCCGGATGGTAAAGTCCACTTCACCCTCACCCCCCAACAACTGCTGCTCACCGGCTCAGTACCCACAGCCAGCCGGGGTGAACGGCTGCAAAAAATTCTCACCAGTCTCGACTACAAGGTGGTAAATCTTCTCACCGTTACCGGCCAGCAGCAGGTTCAGCTTTTTGTCCGGGTAGCCGAAGTCATTAAAGGCAATCCCATGCGGGCTGGTATCGCTTTACAGAATAAAAGAGACCAGCTAGGGCTCTTCCCCCCCGGGAATCTGGGTACCGGTGCCGATTTTCTCATTAATGTCGACAAAATTGTCTCTGGTGTCATCAGCTCTGCCAACACCGGGGTAAAGAGAAGTCTCGCTTTCCCTCACACCAATGCCTTTCAGATTGGCTTTAATCCCACCGGCACCGACTTTTACGGCGTATTATCCATTATGGAGGGCCATGACCTGGCCCGGGTACTGGCTCAACCAACTTTAGTGGTGGAGTCGGGGAAATCAGCCAGTTTTCTGGCCGGCGGTGAAGTTCCTATTCCAGTAGCCCAACAACAAAACACCATTACCGTGGAATGGAAAAAATATGGCATCATCTTAGACTTTTCACCCGTAATTCTCGAAAACGGGCTCATCAGCATTTCCTTGAAACAGGAAGTCAGCTCGGTGGACTGGACCAACGGTATCACCCTCGGTAATGTGGTCATGCCTGGCTTCAAGACCCGTAATACCGAGACCACTATCAAGGTGCATAATGGCGAAAGTTTTGTGGTCAGCGGTTTACTTCACGATGAAATTCGTTCAACTGTAAATAAGGTTCCTCTGTTAGGTGATATTCCTATCCTTGGGGCTCTTTTCCGCTCCAGTTCCTACGACAAGGAACAATCAGAGTTGGCGGTGGTGGTTACCGCGAAGATCGTCTCGCCAATAGCTCCCGGCACCAAAATTACCATGCCTGGAGAGAATATGACCAACCCTGGTTTCTGGCCCGCCTTTTTATTTGGCAAACAGGTTGTCAAACAAGACCACGCAGTGACAGACCTCTTGCAAAATGTCGGTCTGGAGACTCCCTGATGACAAGCGCGGCCAACACCCTTACCGGCAGTCGTAAAAATGCCCTCTATATTGGTGCCAGCGGTGAGATTTTCACCAAAACAGCCAAGGCGCTTACCTTACTCTACGACCTCAATCGTGAAGATATCCGTGCTTCGCATCGTCCGCCGGTAAGCCCTGATCTGGTACTCATTGAGGCCATTGGAGTTGACGCGCATGATGCGGTGGAACTAATCCCGGCGGTGCGAGATTCCGTCGGTAATTGTCCTATCTTTCTTATTATTGATCGTCGGGACGGTGATATTCTCTTTACCGCCACCAAGCACGGGGTACAGGGATTTATTGAAATGCCAGGTGATCTGGCCAACATCCTCTCCATCATCCATAAAGAAGAACAACGCGGCAAAGGAGTTTTTTCCGGCCAGATCGTTTCTTTTTTCAGTCTTAAGGGCGGGGTTGGAACTACTACCGTGGCCGTTAACGTCGCCGAACAGCTCGCCATCCATACCGGCGGCTCCGCTATTCTACTTGATATAAATATGCCATTGGGCGACAGCGCGCTTTATATCAATCCCGGCGGGCGTGAATTTTATTCCATTAATGATTTCATCCTCAATATCAACCGCTTGGATGATGACTTGATGGGGAATGCCATTGCCTGTCATTCTTCAGGACTGCGCTATCTTGGCCTGCCTGCCAATCTTGAAGAGCTGGAAAGTATTACTGATGTCAACATCAAGATGGTTCTCACCGTCCTGCGGCGCTACTATAATTATGTCATTGTTGACTGCCCAAGTGATCTCAATCCCGTCACCCTGGCTTGTCTTGATGATTCCGCCGCCATTATGCTGGTGGCGGAACCGTCACTCTCCTCCATGCGGGCGGTACGGGTCGCCTTTGATACCTGCCGGCAGTTAGGCTACCCCGCCCAAAGCCTGAAACTTATTCTGAACCGTACAATCCCCCAGGGAGATGAGATCATCAATGAATTGCTCGAAGCCCTGCAGATACCTGTAGATGCCAATATTGAAAATAATTATCTCACCTTTGTTTCCGCCCTCCATAAAGGTTGTCTCCTGCAGGAATTCGCTCCTAAATCCCGGGCCAATCAACAGATGAAAGATATTGCCACCCTGTTACTGCCAGATGGACTTGAGGAAGGCAAGCCGGTTTTGTCTTCAAGTTCTAAGAAGAAGACGGCCTGGTTCTCCTCTCTCTTCACCAGCCATCCAGCGCCATCAATTGAGGCTGGTACATGAATTTACAAAAACGTCTCCGAGAAAAATTAGGGGCTCAGACAGGCCCGACGACATTTATTCAGCCTCAGGTTTCACCAGAGCGGAAGTCCACCTCTTTCCAATTTGGCGACCATGTCATGGTAGGCCGGATCAAGCAGGAATGTCAACGCCGGGCCGCCGAAGATGATGCCTTCTATCGGCCCGATTCAGAAGAGACACGAAACGAACTGGCTCCCAGAGTTGAGGGGCTTGTACGCGAAGTAGCTAAAGAAATTGGCCATCATCTTACAGAAAATGAGATTCGGCAGCTCGGAGCGGAATTATTAGATGAGATATATGGTCTCGGCCCCTTAGAGTATCTCATTGCCGACCCAACCATCAGCGATATTCTCATCAACGGCCACGATAATATTTATATTGAACGTAACGGCAAGCTCGAAAAATCCAACATCTCCTTTGTCAGCGAAGAGCACCTTCGTAACAAGGTGGAAAGAATGCTCTATGGTGCCGGCCGCCGGGTGGACGAGTCCTCCCCCCTGGTTGACGCCCGTCTGCCCGATGGTTCGCGGATCAATATCATTATCCCCCCCCTCTCGGTGGATGGGATCACGGTATCCATCCGGAAATTCCCGGATCAACACCTGCGTGCCAAGGATCTCATCATTATGGGTACCATTGTGGAGCCCATGTATCAGTTTCTTGAACAGGCCATAAAAGCCAAACTCAATATACTAATATGCGGCGGTACCGGTTCCGGTAAAACAACCACCCTCAATATGCTCAGCGGCCTGATCCCGGATAATGAACGTATTGTTACCATCGAGGACAGCGCTGAGCTGCGCCTTCAGCAGCATCATGTGGTACGGCTGGAATCCAGACCTCCGAATGTGGAGGGACTTGGTGAGATAACCCAGCGTGATCTGCTGCGCAACACTCTGCGGATGCGGCCCGACCGAATCATCATTGGTGAGGTGCGCGGCGGTGAGGTGCTTGACATGCTGCAGGCCATGAACACCGGCCACGACGGCTCCATGGCTACCGTCCATGCCAATAACCCGCGCGACAGTATCAGCCGTCTGGAGCTGATGATTAACTTAAGCGGTGTTAATTTAAGCGGCAGAGCCATCCAGCGCCAGATAGTCAGCGCCCTGGATCTCATTATCCATATTGACCGCGGTCGTGATGGTATACGACGTATTATCTCTATTGCCGAGGTTACCGGCAGTGAAGATGATACCATTGTCCTGCAGGAACTCTTCACCTACGAGCCCCTTGCTGTCCCCCGTAATGGCAAAACCGGGATATTTAAGGCCACTGGTATTCGGCCGAATTGCGGCTATAAAGAGGCCTGTACCGCCGACATAGACTTAAACGTCATTTTTAACTGCGCGGTTGAGGTGTAAATATGAAAATATTAAATATCATTCTCACCCTCTTTGTTATCCTGCCCTTTGCTCTATTCATAGTCTTACAACTTAAAAAGGCCCGTCTGGCTCACCAGTTAGCGATCCACCGCCTCAAAAAAAGAATTGGCATACCGGATTCGATTCTTGCCGCCGCCGCGGCCCATAAACCAACCGTTCTCACCAATGTTTATGCCTATTTAAAAACCTTTATTATTCAAGCTGGTATTGCCAAGGAACAGGCGGCACGAACCATCACTTTAGGTTTCATACTTGCTCTTGCCGGTCTAAGTTTACTGCTTTTCTCCCAGGCATTAAGCCCGTCTTTCCTGCTGGCGGCCATCATTATGCCCCTGGCTCTGCCCGCCTATATTCTTATTAATATTAACCGCCGGCGGCAAATATTTCTAAAGCAATTACCAGATGCCATTGAGGCCATGGTTCGCTCTCTATCGGCGGGCAGCGGTATTGACCAGGCGATAATGATGATCAGCCGCGATTTTCCCGACCCCATAGCGGGCGAATTTAAACAGATGAGCCGCCAGACCCAATTAGGTATTTCTTTTGGCGAGGTATTAAATGGTTTCAGAGAGCGTCTCGCCGTACCGGAGGTGCATTATCTCGCCATGGCCCTGATTATCCAGCGTGAAACCGGCGGCCATCTTATCAAGATTCTTGACCAGTTAGCAGCCCTTATGCGGAGGCGGGTTGCTTTTAGCGGTAAACTAAAGGCGGTCACTGCCGAATCACGTTTTACGGCCTTATTCATTGGCGCTCTTCCCCTGTCCTATATTGCCTATCGTCTTATCTTTAACCGGGCGGGGATGAATTTTTTCCTCCACGACCCCACCGGTAACCTGATTTTTAAAACCTCTCTCGCTCTTATCTTTACCGGCATGGCCCTGCTCAAATATCTCATGAGGATATCATTCTAATGACTGTCACCATGCCCATTATTATCGGGGTCACCACCATCTTTGGCTTCGGCCTGGGCTTAATGATCTATGAACGTTTCATCGGCCGGGTAATCCGTTTTCAGACCCGTCAGCGGGTAAGGAGATTGTTTAGCGGCAGCGACTCCTTTCATCTGACTATTAACCAACCAAAGATGTCTGCCTGGACTACTCTGGGTATGGCCCTATCACCCACGAGTCTTGAGGAGCTGGCTAAAACGAGAGAAAAATTACACTTTGCCGGTTACCGCCAGGAAGAGCATATTGGCCGCTTTTATATCCTCAAGTATGGCGGGGTACTTTTGGGTCTGACATCAGGTCTCTATCTCTGGCATCTTGGTATCTTTACCCCCCAGATCACCATCATCTTTGCCATTGTCTTTCTGTTTGTACCCGATATGGCCTTGAAGATCATAACCCGCAACCGGCTGCAGAAGGTCACTATGGCTCTGCCCGATTTTATTGATCTGTGTAATATCAGCATGACCGCGGGCTTAAGCTGGCTTATCAGTGTTAAACGGGTTATCAGGGAATTAAAAACGATCCATCCAGAAATATGCCGTGAGTTCTCCTACCTATTTGACCAGATTCATACCGGTATGGACCGTATTGAGGCCTTTGAGCATCTGGCCCAGCGTAATCCCACCGCTGAGATACAATATCTGGTCAATGTTCTTATCCAGAATGAACGGATGGGCAGCTCAATTTTGACCTCTCTAAGCGATTTTTCACAGCGTATTTACCACATGCGGGAACAGAGCATGGAGGAGAAGGCCGGTAAACTCTCCGCCAAAATGGCCTTTATTATTATGCCTTTTTTCCTGCTGCCCTTTATGCTCATTATAGTTAGTGAGCAAATTGTTAATCTGATGCGGATGCTGACCTCATGAAATACCTCCTGCTTCTTCTACTGACCGCCGCCCTGCTCAGTGGTTGTTTTGCCGGCCGGCAACCCATAACCAATATTGCCGCCATCCAGGCTGGACTGGCCGAAAAAGAGGCCCTTAATAAACACAAGACCTCATTAAAGACCAAACTTGATCCGGCCGAGCAGCTTTCTTTTCGCCTCGATTACGCCCGGCTGCTCATTAAAGATAAGCGGCTGCCAGAGGCCGAACGTCTATTGAACGCCCTGCGAAAACACGAGAAGATCGCCGCTCAGGCTTACCCCCTGCTGGCCGAGGTCTATGAGCTGGAGAATAAATGGCCCCGAGCCCTTATCGCCTGGCAGGAAAGCGTCCGACGTTCCCCAGCCCCGGGCAGAAAACTTACCGCCCGTTTAGCCAAGGCCGCTCTGCGCTGCAAAAAATATGAGACCGCCGATAAAATATATAAACAATGGCTGACCACTAAAGAGAACAAGGGCGGGCGGCTCCATATCACCGCCCTTAACAACCTGGGATTCAGTTATCTGCTCCAAAAAAATTATCCCTTGGCAAAACAATATCTTGATCAGGCCCTGGCGCTTGATCCCCTTAATAAAAAGGCCGCCGCCAACCTAAATCTGCTGCTTAAATTACAACATTGATTAGACACCATTACCGGAGGACTCAAATGAAAACGCTTACTCTTATCACCTTGACCACCATCGCCGCCCTTACCATCGCCGCCGCTTCATCCGCGGCACCCGCCAAAGTCTTTACCGCCCCCCCCTTTGGCCAGGCTCTCCAGCATCTGATTCAGCTTCAGCAGCCGGAAAACCAGCACAAGGGCCATAACACCGCGGAAAGGTTGTATTTTTCAAAGGTGAAAAACGCCAAACTGCTCAAAGATAATAATAAATAACCACAAACCTATAGAAAGACGGCACAAGCCGGATAAAGCATAAGTATAATAAGATATCTATTATGATTACCGCTAAAAGAAGCAAACCCTGGCTCAAAATATGGTTAGAACAGAAAGGTGGAATGACCCTTTTGGCCGCCGGAGGCATATTTGCGGCTGTTCTTATCCTCTTTATGGTGGCCAATATTGGTAATATTTACGCCACTAAGGCCAAACTAAATGACGCGGCAAAGATGATGGCTGATGTCGTGCTTAGCAATCAATTAAAAAGTCCTACTAAGCCCACGCAAACTAAGACTGCGGCGCTCATTAAAAAATTAGACAAAGATGCCGGATTAAAGGCCACTCTCGGTAAAGTAACCTACCAGTTTCAGTTTGGCTATACGGTTGATAATGGGGTACATTTCATCCCCATTGCCCAAAAAAATCCAACCCCGGCTGATTTTTACACCGCCAGCGGTAATAACCCAAATACAATGCCGGCCATCGCCTTTGAAATTCGAACACCAATTTTGAATATAGGCAATTTCTTTAACTTGCTGGGAAAGATTAAGGGCCGCAGTATCAGATTTTTAAATATTCCATTTAAAAAAATAGTC
>CAZZJP010000031.1:0-3671 GCA_964654555.1 uncultured Desulfobulbia bacterium | reverse complement strand
CAACTTTACTCTCATTTCTTAATAAATGAAGCGTACTTTAGTTCAAAAATTATTCATGAAACATTTAAGAAATCAGCAAGGGGCGGCAATGGTCGAACTGGCCATTGCCCTGCCGCTCTTCCTGGCCCTGTTGTTGGCCGTGGTTGATTTTGGCCTCTATTTCAACAAACGTATTGTTCTCCAGGCTGCTGCCTATAACTATACCAATGAGGCCGCCGCCAATGATTGTAAAGCGCCCAACCGTACGATCATTGATGATACCGTGAAAAACATAATAAGCGACTCAAAAACCACCGTCTCTTTTACAGGAGAGGCCATAGATTCAGGAGCCACCCACGCACTCCCCCCAACCGCCCGTTACCGTGTTCAACTGACTTATAAAGGTAAAAACACCCTACTGTCCGCCTTCACCAAAAACTTACCCGGTCTCTATCCCATGACTGCCATCGGCATCTCCCACTGCTCAAATTAAAAAATGGCGCCCTGAAACGCTTACACCTCGGAGGGCAATCACCCCCCAGAGTGTGGTTTGTTGATCGTTTACCTAATTTCCACTGATGACGCAGAAACTCTTTACGCTCCCCTGCCTGAGGTACGAAGCTGGATTGAGAAACATCCCGAATTCAACCGGGCTTTTCTGCCATATCTGGGGAAACAAATCCGCTCATTAGAGGAACCCGCCGCCGATTTAGCCCTCCATGACACAATTACCCGACTCTCAAGACTTATTCTACGCTACACCGATTACAGTATAATCCCGCCAAAACCTAAAGTTGATTAATAATCTTTCGCCCGAAAAACCGGGCCATATAATTGGCTCGGTCAGAGCCGTTATAAGCCGACATATGCTGAAGTTAAAAAATGACGACATAATTAAATCTAAAAGAAAATAGCTGGAGGTCAAAGAAATTCATGCTCTTTTGGAAAAGGCTAAAAAAAGTTTATTTATGAGACCTAAGTAACAGAAATTGTTCAGCCCTTGATATAAGGTTAAAAAATATTTTTTTACGGAATTATTTTAGTGTAAAGGAACAACAAACCACGCTCTGAGAGATGATCGCCATCCGAGGTGTAAGCGCTCCATGAACTTTAGACACAACCATTGACAATGACTACAGGTGATGTATAAATAAATTAGCGACTTACGGCAACGGCAAGAGAACATTCTTTCTTGCCGCGTCTTTTCCCCTTAACCTTAAAAGAGGACTCGAAGATAATGGATAAAACGAACAAGATTATTGTCCCCATTGACTTTACAAGCACCACAAACAAAGTAGTCAAGTACGCCGTCTCCATAGCAGACAAAATGGGGGGTCATGTTATTTTCTTACACGTGGTCAATGATTTCCACGGCTATGACATGTTACTTGTCCACCCGTCTTTTTCCTTAATAACAAACGATCTGAAAGAGAAGGCCGAAGAAAAGGTCGCGGATCTTGTGGAGAATTACCAAGATCTCAAAGGCGGCGTTTCAGGCAAAGTCATCATTGGCAATGTGGCCAAAGAGATCGTGGATTTTGCCGCCAAGGAAAACGCGGAAATGATTATTATCGGAGCCCGCGGAGTCAGGGGGCTGGAAGAGCTCCTGATGGGGAGTACGGCAAAAAAAGTACTTGATACCGCGGTCTGTCCGGTACTTACATTCCATCCTTTCAGAGCCAAGAAATAAGCCAATTTGAAAATAGTTCAACCAGTCTCCCGGCATGCGGCCACCAACAAAACTCAAGGCAAAGCTCTAAGTGGATATCACTAAATAATAGGGGTTATCATGACCGAATCACATCCAGCCACCTCACCAGACGGACAGTACACAGGGTTAAGCTCAGAAGAAGCGGCTCAGCGCCTGCAACAATACGGCCCCAACGCCCTGAAGACAAAAAAGGTTTCTCTGTTCAGGCTTTTGTTTGGTTATTTCTGGGGGCCTATCCCCTGGATGATTGAAGTAGCAGCCATACTCTCCGCGGCCGTCCAGCACTGGGTGGATTTCTATATTATCATGGCCTTGCTGCTCTTTAATGCCGGGGTAGGATTCTGGCAGGAATTTACTGCCGGTAATGCGGTTGAGGCGCTCAAAAAGGAACTTGCCCAGCAGGCGCGGGTCTTGCGTGACGGCAAATGGCTGGTGATTAATGCCTCCGGCCTGGTTCCGGGTGATATCGTCCGTATTCGTTTAGGAGATATTGTCCCGGCTGATGCCAGGCTGGTGGATGGTGATTATATCAGCGTTGACCAGTCAGCCCTGACCGGTGAATCACTGCCGGTCACCAAGAAGCAGGGTGAAAAGGTCTTGTCCGGTACTATTGTCAAGCAGGGTGAAGTCCTTGCTGAAGTGACGTCCACCGGGAAAAATACCCGATTCGGCAAAACCGCGGGGCTGGTGGAACAGGCAAAAACTGTATCCCATTTCCAAAAGGCCGTTCTCAACATCGGCAACTATCTCATTTATGTCAGCCTGACCTTAGTCGCCATCCTGGTACTGGTTCAGCTCCACCGCCATACCCCCTGGTTAGATCTGGTTCAGTTTGCTCTGATTTTAACGGTGGCCTCTATACCAGTGGCCATGCCGGCAGTACTCTCCATGACCATGGCGGTAGGAGCCATGCTCCTGTCAAAGAAAAAAGCTATCGTCACCAGGCTGGAATCCATTGAGGAAATGGCCAGCATGGACATTATCTGCTCGGACAAAACAGGAACTCTTACCCAAAATAAACTGACCCTGGGTGACATAGAGACATTCGAGGCCGCCGACGCCCAAGAAGTACTGCTCATGGCCTCTCTCGCCTCTCGGGAAGAAGATCGGGATGCCATTGACAGCGCGGTTATCCAGGGATTAGCTAATAATGAGTTGCTGGCCTCATTTCAGCAGTCAAAATTTATCCCCTTTGATCCGGTTCACAAACGTACTGAAGCAACTGTCCGTGACCCGCAGGGTGACACCTTTCTGGTTACTAAAGGGGCACCGCAGGTTATAATGGCAATGGCCAATCTAACCGGAGAGGATTTAAAGAAAGCTAACAAGACCGTAAACGCCTTTGCGGCTCAGGGCTACCGAGCCCTGGGGGTGGGAATAAAGAAGGGAGATAAACTTGACTGGAGCTTTCTTGGCATTATTTCACTATTTGACCCGCCGAGAGAGGATTCTAAAACAACCATTGAAATGGCGAGAGAATACGGGGTTCATGTAAAGATGGTCACCGGTGATAATCTCGCCATTGCCAAGCAGATAGCGGGCAAACTTGGTTTAAAAACCAATATCCTGAAATCTGATATTCTGCCCAGGGACATAAAAACAATCCCCAGCGATTCCCTTGGGCAGGAGATTGAAGAGGCAGATGGATTTGCTGAAGTTTTTCCGGAGCATAAATTTTCGATCGTTAAAATTATCCAGGGCCGTAACCATATTACCGGCATGACCGGTGACGGGGTCAATGACGCGCCGGCCCTGAAACAGGCCGATGTAGGTATTGCCGTAAGCGGTGCCACTGACGCGGCCAGGGCCGCCGCCGATTTGGTACTTACCTCACCCGGCCTGTCGGTCATAATTACTGCCATCGAAGAAGCCCGGCGTATCTTTGAACGGATGAACAGCTACGCCATCTACCGGATCAGCGAAACCATCCGGATTATGGTTTATGTGGTAGTGGCAATGCTGCTCTTCAATTTTTATCCCA
>CAZZJP010000030.1:6671-12721 GCA_964654555.1 uncultured Desulfobulbia bacterium | reverse complement strand
TGAGATAAACAGGATAATCCCTGGGCATGAGGGCGGCAGTATATTCAGTAATATCGCGCATCAAATCCTTGGGCTCGCCCACACTGACCCCCCCCATGGCATAACCATCAAAACCTATTTCCAGTAACTGCTCAATGGCCTGGCTCCGAAGTTCTTTATGCATGCCGCCCTGCACAATACCAAAGAGCAACTGACCTCTCTCCCTGTGGTGGGCCATGCGGCAGCGCTTCGCCCAGCGAGCGGTGAGATCAGTGGCCCGGCGGGCCTCATCCCAACTGGCCGGATAGGGGATGCAGGTATCTAAACACATCATAATATCAGACCCCAGGGTCTCCTGCACCTCCACGGCATCCTCCGGGCTTAAAAACAGAGCGGAACCGTCAAGATGTGATTTGAATGCCGCCCCCTCCTCAGTTATTTTGGCTAATTTCCGCAGAGAAAAGATTTGAAAACCGCCACTATCAGTCAAAATAGGCCGCTCCCAAGCCATAAAATTATGCAGCCCGCCAAACTCCTTGATTAATTCACAGCCCGGACGAATAAACAGGTGATAGGTATTACCAAGAATTATCTCGGCCCCGATGTTTTTCAGATCTGCCGGAGTCATCCCTTTAACCGTGGCCTGAGTACCCACCGGCATAAATACCGGGGTCTGAAAGACACCATGGAGAGTGGCTACCTCGCCCCGGCGGGCGGCGCATTGCGATGATTGTCGGTGCAGGGTAAATGGAGATGTCATCATCCGGCCTCTATCCAATTAACTTCATGATCAGTAATTGTCATAGGCCGTATGAGATCGACCACTCTTGTAATTCGCAAATTATTCTCCCAAAGAACCTGTTAAAAAAAACGGATAACTATTCAGCGCCAGATAAAATCCGGCCTGCCTATTGTACCGTCAAGTATTATTTTATTAGCGGCATGTTTTTTCAATAATAGCGGCAAAAGACCGGTGGCTTTGGGGGTAGCAAGCCTGAAAACCACAGTGCCGTTAAGTTTACTATCACGCCAATCCGGGAAACGGGGCTGCAAGATAATTTTCCCCTGAACAGCCATGTCCCCATAAGCTACAACTGCAATACGCAGACGTTTATGTTCAGTTTTTCCAGATAAAGACACCTCCGGCAGGACAATTCCATAAGCCCGGATATTGGTCAATTCAGCTTTAAAGACTGGGACATCCAATTTTCTATTCTGCGTCTGATAGTTTATTACACCGGAGAATATCCCTTTACCGGTAACATCTTCAAGCCCGGATATTTGTGGGGCAGTGGCTTTAAGTAAGGCTGAAATATTGTCCACCCACATCTTATAATTTATGATAAGTCGTTTGTTTTCTCTCTGAAATCGCGCCGTTGCCTTGAATTTACCAAATTCAGACTGCCCCTTTATGCCGGCCCGTAAATGGTTGGAGAGCAACCCCCACAGCTCGGGAATAATGACAACCCGTTTAACAGTTAAAGGAGAATCGCCAGCTCCGGCATTGTTCACCTTAATTTCGGTCAAAACGATTCTGTTAAAATGGCGGGAACATTTTTGCCAGCTTATATTTCCCTTGGTATAATTCCGAAGCCAGACCTCAATGTTCCGGTCAGGCAGAAAAATCACCAGGCCGCATAAAAAAGAGATGATAACCACCAAAAATATAATTACAATTTTTCTAACAGTCATCATCTGCTCCATATACCGCCCTAATTCCCTTCAAGAGCGATCTGGCAGTTGAAGTCAACTCCTCCCACCGAATCATTCTGACGCTTTATATCTGTACGAATAATCCGGAGTTGCCTCGCCTTTTCAAGGCGGTCAATAAAGGGCAGCAATCTGGCCATGGATATATTTTTCAAGCTGAGAGACGCCTTCTCCCGGTAGGATTCTCCATCTTCGATAGCCACAGGGGAAATTTGAGTTAGATGGTCAGTCAGACCAAAACTACCGACTTGCCTCTCCAGCCACCCCAACAAAGAAACAATCGTCTGTCGGCTTTGATTCTTTGGCCGATGCCCTTTTCTGTCATTCTGTTCAAGAACCTGCCGCGCCAGAATATTTACCTGCCGCTCTTTATTCTGGAGAGTGGTCAATCTGCTGTTTAGATGCCGAGAGGCCTGCCCCAGAAACAGCCATACCAGAGCGCAGACAATAATCAGCATAATGACCAGCGGGTAGAGCATCTCCTCTCGCCCTCCCTCCCTTATGGTGTTTAATAATAATGCCGGCGTGATCCTTATATTTTTTAATCCTGAATTCAACATCTTATAATCCGGGTGTGTTTTTCATGATAGTTCAAGGCTGAATTTCACCTTTTTACCCTTTCTCAGCAGAGCCGCATCCTTTATTTTTACCTTCGTTATTGCCGGGCTGCGGGTCAGGGCCTGCCGCAATTGTTCCAAGGCCTTATATGAGGGAATTTCGCCCTCAATCAAAACACCGTTCGGCTCATAATGAAACCGTTCCCACCTTACATCAATATTATTGCCAATTTGCAGCTGGATAATGGCAAGCCATTGGCTAAGCGAAGGTTTTTGCCCGGCGAGAGAGCGCGACGAACTATTAAGTACCTGGCGTAACTGCCCAACAGGGTCTATCATAACCGGAACCCTGGGCAAAGCTTGATGAAAAGTCTGGCTGATCGACTGCCGCAGCTGTTTATATTCCTGGCTGTCTCGTTGGTAGGTCAATACCTGAAGAGAGAGCCCTATACACAAAAACGCAAATACCGCCGCCATTGTCTGACGCCAGGGGCGTAACCATGGCAGCCAGGCATCATAGCGGCCAAATTGCCCCCAACGGAAATCAAGCAGCTCGCGACCTTGCCGTTTATCCGCCGCCAGGGCCAACCCCGCTGCCCGCAGATACTTCCAATCTTTCAAGCCCGGTGCCAGCTGTTCCAGATCGGGGATTACAGCTTCTCCGTTAATGGCAGGTTCAGGTAGATTTACCTGCTGCTCCGGTCCTAAATAAATAAATCTTGCGCAGGGATAATGCCTGTTGCTGTCTTCAATCAGCCATTGTAACTCTTCCTGTCTGACATTCTGACTGTTATCCGCCCCCTTAGCCAGTAAGCGAATGGTAATAATTTCGCCGTCCTCGACAACATATACGGTGGTTAAAGCGCCTGAAGAATCGATAACCATATTACGGCCGGTGGAGGAAAGCATATCCTGCCTCATCAGTAAAGGCAAGGCCCCCAGTTCAGCCACTACTAAGCAATCGGGATTGATGCCGGTACAAGCAAGCCGCCGCAGGGCATCACGCAGGTACTGAGCGGCAGTTCCGGCGTAAAGAATACGCGCCTGCTCTTTATCAATACGTATTTGTAACGCAAAATGAGGCTCAACCGGCATCTTGATAAAAGAATCCCGGGCTTCCTGTGGTAAAATTTCCCTTATCTGCTCTAAACGAGTAAAAGGCAGTTTCGTCCGCCGAAATATCATGTGGGAGGCGCTGAGCCCTGCTATGACATGCCGGCATGAGGCATATTTCCCCGCCATAACGGAATCAGGTATTGTTTCGGCGGTATATTGCAAGTCACCGTCTTTGCCCGGACAGGCACATAACATGGATGAACCTTCTATAATTATACCGGAGGCCCTGTTCTTTATGGTTCCCATCGCAGCCATTTAATTGTAATCTTCCCCTTGTCCCTGAGAATTAAGGCCCGCATCCTGCCTGTCATATGATCCTGCCGTGAAGTGGATAAGATATAAAATATATTACTGCTAACGCCAAGTAAATTCATCGGCAGATGAATACCGTTAAGTTCAGGGAGGGCCGTAAGCTCATTAAGGCTCGTAAACGCTTTCTCAGCCCGTCTCCTGATGATGGCATCAATCCCTGCGACGGACAATTCCGGGCTCAGGTTGCTTAATACACGACGTGAGGCGGTATTTATATTGAGATTATCATTTACTCCCGGCGGCCAGGCACGAAAATATGGGCGTAGACGCTCAATATATTCCGGTCGCCACCCACGCAACAGCTGTAACTCTGCAAGATTGGTCAGGGGGGCATTCCCGGCTCCGTAATATATCTTTTCCCGGCGGTAAAATACATTCTCCGCACCATCAGGGCCGTGGGGAATATTATCCTTGTCAAGCCAATCACGCAGTGAATCAAGAAGCCCAACAGGTATATCAAGACTTAAGAGAATGCTCTTGTAAATTTTGTATCGTTGACTGTCCAGCTTGCCAGCGCCGTCCAGCAGACTGTTGATATTCCAATAACGTTGACCATCTTCTATTATCGCCGTGGTCATAGCGCCATTCAAACCTCGAAGCGGGATGGGGTGAGTCCACATCTCCAGCAAATTGTCGGATTGTGTTGTCGCACCGTCGTAGGCCAGGATCACGCTTGTTTGACTAAGCATGGATTGTGAGTTCCGCCAGGCTGTTTGCCATTGCAGATTATTATCGACCTGGGATATCTGAAACAGTCGTTGATCCAGACCGGCATAAACCAGCGGAATAATAAAGGCCGCGGCTGCCAGTACAAGGAGCAGAATCGCGCCACGTTCATTACCAAGATGATTTTTCACGTCTGCCATGAATTTTTGTTACCGATGTCGCGCCCGGCGATCTGTTAAATGGTATTTTTGAACGGTATAATCAAATCCCAGCGCCCAAGTTCAAGCCAGTAAAAATGCCAACGAACGGCAATGGGCTCTCCGCCGGTAAAATCATCCGGCCGTTGCCAGCGACCGTTTTTGCCCATAAGTTCATAACTTACCTTACGCAGTCCTGTTATCCGAACATTATAAAGAGGAATACCGCCGGCATTCAGGGAGTTAAGCTGCCTGATAAATATTAATTTACCATCCTGCTTGAACCAGGCATAGCGCACCCATACCTCGGGGCCCAGGGGCATACCAACCAGGACATCGCCACGGCAGCGTAACTCTAACGAATCGCGATCTATTCTGATATTCTTGTGCCCCTCAGCCGCTGGACGCAGAGCCAGAATATCCTTGAGCAACGTACGACGCATATAATGCATATCGGCCAGTTCTCCGGCTCTGACTTTGATATCGTCCTGAACACGCACGGTATCGGATATCATGGTGTAAGTGGCCGCCATAATAAGAGCGCCCACCGCCATGGCAATAAGCAGTTCCAAAAGGGTAAAGCCCCGCCCGTCTATTTGCGTTTTGGGAACCATAACCAATCCTGGCGGATTAAACTTTCTCCATGCTCCGTGATCCACAGGGTCAAATGCCATTCTCCGGAATCAGCCTGCTGTTCAATCTGCTGCCTCCAGTTAAAATCAAATCCGCCCAGTGATTTTTTGCCCTCAAGCTGTAACGGCTCTGTTGGCATACCCTGCAAATGGTACATCTCCAGCAGATTCCAGGCCAGTTGATCTGCGGCACTTTTTCTGATGAGGGAGCTCTGGGTTTGCAATTGCTGGCTGCAGATTGAGCTGACCGACAAAAAAAGAATAGCGGCAACTGCCATGGCAACTAAAACCTCAAGCAGGGTAAAGGCGGCCTGCCGGCCGCCTCTGTTACCGTTAGAGTATCTGATAGGGGGACTAAAAATTGCCATCTTTTTTAATATCACTCCAATTTGCAAGCTTAGCAGTAAGACGAGGGCCGCGTTGACCGGGAATGAATAATACTGAATAGCCTTTGGATCTGTCTCTTTCCTTGAAATTCAGTAATAACGGTCTAAGCAGGCCGAAGGGGGTAATAGTAATCTTAACCATGCTGCTGAAATAGCCATCATCAAGATGGCGCACGATTAATCGCAGCCGTTGGCGGTCAACGTCATGGCCGCTTAAGGCGGGGGAGGCAATAATTTTATACTCTCTGCCTTGCAATTTCAGGCAGGTATAACGCTGTCTAACCAGATTCAGCCGTATTTGACGGTTTACTCCGTCAAAGGATGCCTGCTCTGTCAACTGTTGCAGAATATTAACAAAACGTACCGCCTCACGGCGGGCTGTCAGGTTATTATCCACGTAGAGGCGCGGCAATAAAAGCCCCATCATGATTGACAGCACAACAAGGACGATGAGGATTTCAATCAGGGTGAAACCTGCCCTTGAGCAGCTTTTTT
>CAZZJP010000030.1:0-6571 GCA_964654555.1 uncultured Desulfobulbia bacterium | reverse complement strand
GGCAGCCCTAAACTGCATAGAGCTATAATTCAAAGGCAGGGCTTAAATTTTATATCCGTACTTTATCCAGGATTAAGGATCAGCGGGGTGATTATGGAGCCGGTTTCCTGGGCAATAACTGGAGGTCATGGACGGAAAGCTGTTATTACTGCCAATCATGCCTCACTCGATTTAAAACATAATCTGGTAAATTTTAGAGGTAATGTAAGATTGACCGCTCCGGGTAATCATCTTGAGGCTGATGCGATGCAATTTGATCCAGTTCATAATCGAATCAAAGTTAGCGGCAGATATTTTTTACAAAAGAAAAGGCAAATAATCCAAGGACGGGGGCTGCGCTCCAATATTTATCTGCATGATGTTTTGTAAACATGGAATATTCGCGTCAGAATAATACCGTCCCGCAGTGCTATTTTAGTTAAATAGTTACTTAAAAAGGAGACAAGGAAATGAAGAAAATTTGGTTTTATGGCTGGGTAATGGCTCTTTCTTTTCTATGGGTGCTTCCGGCCCTGGCATCTACTACTTCACAGACCTTAACGGCCCAGGGGCGGGTGCTTCTTTTTAATAACGGTTCCCCCACTGTTCCCGGTTTACAGCAGGCAGTCGACAAGTTCAAGTCAGCGATTCAAGCCGATCCTAATGACCGGGAGGCCCGATTTTTTTCAGCTGTTAGTAATGTCCTGCTTTCTGTTACACAGAATAGCGGCAATACCGTCATAACCACCCTGGCCGATCTCGCCAAGTCCTTTGGCGTATACCGTAATGCCAACACCAGCCTGTTGCTTTCGCCATATGACGCGCCGCCCATGCTGCGTGATAAATATAACCCGCCGGTCACTATTCCCGGCGGCAGTCAATTGCAGACATTTCTGGCCGGCCCGTTTCTCAATCTTTTAGATGCCTCTCTTGCTGATTTAAGCATTATCGATAATCAAGAGAGCAGCGCTTCTACCTTTAAGCTTATTTTGACCGCAAGCGAGCTGCATGGTCCCTCGCCGGTTGAGGTTGACTATGGCGATATCTTGCTGCTCGAAGCGAGCCTGCGGGCCATGAAATCATTTATTCTGATCGGCAATGCCTATGACATGAATTGCAGTCTGCGTGATATTATTGTCTTGAATAATGCCGGCATCTTTCAGTTTGAGAGAGACCTGGCTCAAAAATACCCCGACTTAATGCATTTAAAAACAACTAATGGGGCCGCGGAGCTGAGCAGGGCTAAAACGGAATTAATAAAGTCCATAGACAAGAGCCGGGCTGCAATGGCCTTTATCAAGACAAAGCGGAACGGGCAGAGCGATTATCTTTTCACCTTTGCCGATCAGTCAGAGATGGATAACGCCCAGTTGAATATTGATGGTATGACGGAGCTTGAGAATTCCCTCAATGAGAACAGGCCAGCCATTTTCTCTCGGACTGAATTGTTTGATCTGCAGTTAAGTAATGGCGACACCCCCCAATTTTACGTTAAAACCAATGTTGACGGTGCAGTTGCCGATGCCCACGACATCTGGCTTTCCGGAAGTGTTGCTAATACATACCCCTATCATATTGATCGGTCTTCATATTCAAAGACGTCTACTACTTTAAACATTGAGCTCAAAGGACAGACCAGTGAGTGGAACCAGCAAACCCAGACTTCACAATGGTGCTCGGTATCATATACAGTGAATGCCGCCCTGTCTGGAAACAATATCACCGGTGGCAGCGTGGCTATGACAGACTCCTGCCAGGGAAACAGTTCATTTTCAATTAACAGCGGCACCGTCAGCACTGTTGCATCTCCTGGCGGGAAAATAGATTTTAACCGGCTCTTCGGCAATACCGGCAAACCACCTCTTGATGTGCGGACCTATGTACCATCTTTATCCAACAAAGGAATAATAATTAATGATGGCAATCCTCCAACTCCGGCCTTTGGCGGTATCTTACCCGATATGTCTGATCCGGCTTTAATCTCTAACCAGGTATACTCTGTACCCGTTAAGACCATTACGGTGGACGGTGATGATACGGATTGGCAAAGCGTAAAAGTTAATATTGTTAATACAAGCCATAATAATTCCCAGCCGCCAGCTTATGTTAAGATAAAAAATGTAAAATTAAGCCGTGACCCTAATTACATTTATGTAATGGTAAAAATAGCCGCAGTTGATTCGACCAAGCCGTTGACGGTTTACGCCACTTTTTACTACGGCAACAAAGGTCAATACTTAAGCGGTGAATTGTCTTATGACGGCCAAGGGAATACTACCTGTACCTTGAGTGATGCGAACGGCACACTTTCCACGGATACAAGCAACGCTAAACTCGATAAGGTCGCGGAGCTGCGTCTGCCAATAAATAAAGTATCAGCCTATAACAACGCCAGGCTTGATGTATCAACAACTTCCTCACCCGGCCAAAACTTATTCTATTATGATTATCTCAACGCCCATATCCTCCTTCCTGCCCCCAAGGATACCGGTACGGTAACCTGCGCCGCCAATAACGGCCATGGGCGAATTTTTATTACCGCCTACGACGGCCAGGCAATGAACCGCTATGCATTTCTGGGCAGCGCAATTATGCAGAGTCCCGGCAACTTCACCATTTCTCTCTTTGCTCATGCCGCAAATACCTATTTTTATGGCTGGTGGGATGCAGATGATAACGGTATTTTATCCATAGGAGATTATACCGGCTGGATCGGGCCTCTGGATACCACAACAGGGCAAGCCGTCACCCTTAACCTGAACAAACGGGTAATGGTTGACTTTACAAAGGTTATTCTGCCCCCAAGCCCCCAGGCCGATGGCTCTTTGTCTTTTTCGGCCGCCAATATAACCAGCACCGACAGCGAAATCATATCCTATGAATGGAATTTTGGTGATAACACCACGGCCGCCGGCGCTGAGGTTAATCATACTTACCACCAGGCCGGTGATTATCAGCTTACCCTGAAAGTCAAGACCAAAAGCGGTGAGACCGTCTCACGCTCCACGATCTTGCATATTAGCGCGGCAGCCTATAATATTGACGGCATCATCAGCGGTTTAGCCAATGGTAAATCCATCACCCTTTATGCCTATTCAGCCAGTACCGGCTCTTACGGTTTTCAAAGTATAAGCGGAGACGGCTCAGCGCTTAATTACAGTATCACCAATCTGCCTTCAGCCTCTGATTACACCCTGTTTATCAGTTCCGCCGATTATCCCGGCGGCTATTATGACGGCAGTGACGGCCTCACTAATGCTCAGCAGGCGGCCACCATCGACCTCAGCACCTCGGATAAGCAGAATGTGAATTTTACCCTTCCGAGTGCCAAAACACTCACTGTGCAGCTTAACGGGGTTAAAGCCGGCGATCAGGTCGAGGTTCGAGCTTGGTCTCAAAGCCTGGGGTTGATGAGCACGCAGACCGTAACAGCGGCTGGAAGCAGTGTTACGGCCTCCATGGGGAATCTTCAAGCCCAGGGCAATTACGTAGTCTATATCAAGCCCATGGCCGGGAATTTTTATCGCGACGGCTATTATCAAGGCGATAGCTTACAGCCGGGCAGCCTGTCGCAGGCCTCGGTGCTGCCCATGACCGATGATACAACAATTAATATCAGCATGGGCAATGGGTACAAAATAACTGGTACCATCAAAGGCCTCGCTGACGGTGAGATTGCCACTGTCTCGGCCTGGTCGCCAGGCTATCGGAACGGTAATGCGGTCCTGATTACCGGCACTGGCCATGATATTACTTATACTATCAGCGGCCTGCCTTCCCGGCCCGATTATATGGTCGCCATTAAAGTACTGGGCGGCGGCGGCGGTTATTACGGTGGCGCGAGCCAGCCTCTGACCACCTACCGGAATGCCCTGCCTGTTCCCCTGGCCAATGCCGAGGTCAGCGGTATAGATCTGACCCTGCCCCAGGGCCATAGCATCAGCGGTAATATTACGGGGATAGGCAGCGGCGGTTACGCGGTGGTTTACGCCTGGTCACCCAGTACCGGGAATTACGCCAGTACCGGTATTACTCTGCCGGGAACTTACAGCTTCACAAACCTGCCGCCCGCATCCGATTATAAAGTCGGGGTATACGCCCGCAATTATCTTAACCCGGCTCCCCTCATCGTGGATATCAGTCAGAATGATCAGGTAAATCAGAACTTTACTCTGACCACGGGCGGAGCGATCCTTGGTACTATAACCGTACCGGCCGGAACGGATAATCTGCGGGTCATGGTCTGCAGCGCCGGACACGAAACCTGCGTCTCCCGGAACCTGCACGCCCCGCAGCAGGGCGGGGACATCAATTATTTCGTTTCCGGTCTGCCGGCGGCCAACGATCTTATTCTGAGCCTCCATCTTGGCAATACCGTCTATTTCTATGACAGCACCAACGGGAGCAGTTATCTGACAAGCGATCCTGCTCAGGCAGTGACCGAGGCCCTCACCCTGGCTTCCGGCCAAGTAATAACCGGGATCAATATGAATTTAAGCTCCATGCAGACCTTTACCATGACGGGTAAGGTTCAGGGGATTGTGGCTGCTGATAAGGACATAGCCGTCATTATCACGGCCTGGAATAATCAGGGGGGCCGGGGCAGTGTTGTGCGCAACGGTAATGGTACCTATTCCATCCCGGGCCTGCCTGCCGGTAATTACTATCTCATGGCAACAGCCGCCGGATACAGCAATATGTTTTATGACGGCAGCAAGTGGGGCATTGGCCTTGGCAAGGCCAAGCTCTTCTCTATTTCCACCGATAGAACGATTAATGACCTGACCCTTAATAAAGGCTATATGGTAAGCGGGACGCTGACCGACGATAACAATAAACCGCTGTCCGGAGTTTATATCAGCATCTGGGATGCTGGCCAAAAATTTGGCGGCGGGGCCGTAAGCCTTGTCGACGGCAGCTTTAAAATCAGCGGCTTACCGGCTGGCACCTACAGCTTGGAAGTTTACTGCCCGGCGGGTGATTACGTGGGCAGTTTAACACTGTCCGGGGATACCACACAAAATATATCCGTAAACAAGGCAGCCGGAGTAATCACCGGCAAGGTTACTGGTTCCGGGCAGAATAATGCCATAATCTTTGTTTACGACAGTCAGGACAACTACGTTGCAGCGGTGGTACCCAGTGCCGACGGCAGCGGTAACTATACATACAAGATAGATAACCTGCCGGCCACCGACACTTACACTATCAAGGTGGATACCGACGGCAACTACAATACAATGGAGTGGACGGGCACTGTAACCCTTAGCTCCACCGCCTCTTCGCAAGTATTAAACATTGGACTTTGAAATCAGGCGGCCCGGCATATCCCAAACTAACGTAACTGATCACGGGGTAAGCCGCCGTAATTCGGCAAATCCTCAGAACTGTAAGCGATCACAGGGGCGCCGGAGATTCGGCGCCCCTGTGATCGCTTACGAATTGTCTATTTAAACCAACAGGCAGGAGAGAAATGAATGTCCCGTTTAATCAGAATAATCTGTTTTATTCTAACTGTTGTAATAGTCGTACCTTCTATCTTGCAGGCCAGGGAAACGGCACGGGTTAAGTTTCATAACGGCAAGTTGTCGGTTACCTTTGAGCATACTCCTTTAATTCAGGCCTTACACGAGATTGCCACCAGTACCGGCACTGATTTTTTCGTTGATCATCAGCTGCAGGGAGAGATTAACATCCATTTTAAAGCTCTTCCCTTGGATGAAGCGGTGAGCCGCATCTTCAGTCATTACGATTATGCGGCTTTCTTCGGCAAAAACCAGAGCGGTGGATATCGTTTGACCAAGGTCAAGGTTTTTCGCAAGGGCAAGCAGGTTACCGCTAAATATGACAAGATACCAGGCTCCGGTTACACCACCACGGGCAAGATTCCCGGCCGCTTCGGCTCGACATCTGCTTCGGGGGCAGCGGCAGCCACATCTCGCGCCACAACCGGAACGGATATCAATCCGGCGTCTTCTGATCCGCGCGGCAGGATATTGGGAGAAATTGTCTCCACAGAACATTCCATCATGGTTCTGCAGCATAAAGATGAGGCCGAGCGGCAGATTTTACACTCCAGAATCAGTCGTATACAGCAAATTTTGTCCATCCCGGAGAACGATAAACCGGAGAACCTGGATCAGCTGAAAATTCTTGAAGGGCAATTGGCCCGCCACAAAGAGGTCAACGCCCTGATGACGATGAATGCGCAAAGTAATCTTCTCCAGCTTCAAAAGGAACTATCCAATATCCAAGTTTCGAAACAGCAGCAGACAACCATAATAAGCAAAAGAAAGTCAGCTCCATTGGAAGTAGGTAACCACATAACGAGATTTTAAAATTAGAGGGGGTTAACTTGTCCTAAAGGTAATACTCTTTGCGGAGCAGTTATTTGAAGTTGCCAAAAAAAAGAAGTTAAGGTAATTAAGAATCTAAGGCACTAATAAACTCTTACACTATCGGGCAGCATCAACTTTGGTGCCCCTTGGTGAACTATTACGTTATGGTTTTAAGCCCCCATTAGCCATCGGTTAAGCGGAGTTTTTACCTGGAAAGCTTGGTAACTCATGGGCGATTTTTTGTATAGATTCAG
>CAZZJP010000029.1:0-13040 GCA_964654555.1 uncultured Desulfobulbia bacterium | reverse complement strand
GCTCATCCGATAGTAGTTTGATTTTCACTAAGAACGGGGTCGGCCTGTGGGGCGGAGTTGTCTTTCATCTGGGTCTGCTTTGTATTATACTGGCCGGACTTTGGAACGCCGGCCTGCAGCGAAGAGGCCTTGTCATCCTCACCGTGGGTGAGACCTTTAGCGGGCAGAGCGGCAAGTGGGCAAGTACCAGAACAGGGATACTAACCGGGCCCTTTACTCCGAAACTAACGGCCCGCCTTGATAGCTTCCAGCCCCGGTATTGGGATAGCGGTCAGGTAAAAGCTATCCACAGCAAAGTAAGCGTTACCGCCAGCGGCGGAAAAAGTCGCGCTGTACCAATTAGCGTTAATCATCCAGGGTATATAAACGGCATCAAACTTTTCCTGTCCGGCGACTATGGTTATGCCCTGGATTTACTTTTAAACAGCAAAGGCGCTCATCCAATCCTGGCCCATATTCTGCTGAACGCCCCCGCCCGCCGCCAGGACGCGATATCATACGATATGACAATCCCCACTACCGCTTACCGGCTGCATATCAACTTTCACCCCGACAGACAAAAGCCCTCCATGCTTTTGACCTCACCCAGTGCCGACCTGGCGGTCAGTGTCTCTGGGACGCCGCCGCTCAAAATTAGACTGCTTCCCGGCCAGAGCATTGTGCTGCCCATGGGCAATACCCTGACTTTTAACAAGGTATCCTACTGGACTGGAATCATTTTTGCCAGAATCTATGGAATTCCTTTACTATACGCGGGATTCGGTTTATGCATTGCGGGGGCCTTTTTACTATACGCCCTGCCGATCAAGGTAGTCTATATACAAATCAGCCCGGTCAACCCCCAGCGGCAAAGGGGAGAGCGCTTACGACAGATTTCCATCAGCGGCCGAACCAGGAGATACCAGGCCCTTTTTGGCCAGGAATTACAAGAAATTGCAACCGAACTCCAGGAGGCGCCAGTTCAATGACCCTGACAATCCCCGACCACAGACATCTGCTTATCTTGACAGCCATAGCCCACTGGCTGGCCGTTTCCCTGTACCTTGCGGCCAGCGGCTTTTTCTTTTATGGTATCAGGAGCGGAAAAACAAAAAATTTTAAGATAGGTTTCTGGCTGGCCGCCGCCGGCATGCTCCCTCACACCCTCGCCCTCGGTGCCAGATGGCTGGCCGTGGGGCACGGCCCCTACCTTCAGAAGGATGAATCACTCTCTGTTCTAGCCTATGGCACCATAGGCATGTTTCTGCTCTTCAGCGCCAAATCAAACCGTTTGCGAGGTATTGGCACCGTCCTTCTGCCTGGAGCCCTGATATTAATGACGGCTCAATTATTCCTGCCGGCCGAGACCGGAATCAGGCCGCCGGCCACCTTTAACGGTATCTGGTTCGCTGTCCATGTAACCTCCATCATCCCGGCCATGGGAGCCTTTTTTATTGCCATAAGTTCTTCAATTCTTTACTTATGGCAGGAAAAACGACCCGATAAACAGTCCACTAAATTACCTTCTCTGCCGGTGCTTGACGCCTGCAACTATAAATATGCCGGCTTCGCCTTTATTCTCTGGGGAATTATGATCGTGGCCGGGGCCGCTTGGGCGGAACAGAGCTGGGGCAATTACTGGAGCTGGGACGCCATTGAAAACTGGTCGCTTATAACCTGGCTGCTCCTCGGCCTGCTCCTGCACTTGCGACGTTTCCACGGCTGGCAGGGTAAAAAGGCCGCCTGGTTGATGGTAGCCTGTTTTTCAGTCTCAATCCTTACTCTTTTTTTCCTTCCCGTATTAACAGGCTCCATTCATAAAGAATATTTATTGTAAGATATTTGCCCCCTTAACAAAATCTATATAGTGCTTAGTGTTGTTTATTGGAAACAGAGGGATATGCTAATCTATTCAAAGGAGATATGACATGTCTATAAGAAAAATTGATAAATCTGAATGCGAATCTTACTTTAATACCCTGTCCAAAGCCATGCAGGATAAAATGGCTGAAATCGAAGTCATGGCGATGGGCACCATGAATAAAAAGCAGACTAATTGGATCAAAATTCACGGAATCTCCTATAATCCAGAGGAAGATGTTCTTTTTATTTTCTGCGAAAACCTTGAGCATCGAATTAAAAAAGCCCTTGAGTTTAAGGCCTGGGGAACAGATAACAGCATAGATAAGATCGAAATAGTGGGTTCCGACGGCTACAGTCACTTGCTCACCTTCAAGAATCCTGTGAAACTGGCATAATTACCACAACACAGTAGACCGCGGAACAGTACTGCAAATGTATCCTTCTAAAATCTTTCCAGCCTCTTTATTTATATGAAAGTCACCAGCCAATGGTGTTGGCCTTGCCACGACTTTCATGTTTCGTTGTGCCCGGGTGATCGGGCATGGCTGTTACTCAAGCCAAGATACCATTTTATCAAATTATCAAATACAAAAAGCCGGGCTCAAAAAATCCGGCTTTTTGTATTTGATTATGTCAGGAGAATCAATGGACACGGCTGAATCATGCGATGGGCGTGTAATCCTCTGTTTTAACGGCGGTTCATCCTCCATCAAATTCGCCCTTTTTCAATGCCGGGGGCAGGAAGAAACTCTTCTCGCTCATGGTGCGGTTGAACGTATCGGCTTACCCGCCGGTCTGCTCCAAGTATTCGGAGCCAGGCATGAACCCCTGGCCGAGTTGAACCGCGGCTTTGCCGACCACAACAGTGCGATTCACAGCGCTCTGGATACCCTTAACTCCCTGCGTCTTCCCCGGCCCGAAGCAGTTGGGCATCGGCTGGTACATGGCGGCAAGGAATACGATTCTCCCATGATCGTGGATCTGCCGCTGCTCACGGCCTTGAAAAAATTGACGGCCTTCGCCCCTCTACATCTGCCGGCAGAGCTTCAGGGAATTAAATCCATATCCCGGCGTTTTCCAGAAATACCGCAGGTCGCCTGTTTCGACACCGCCTTTCATCGGCGGATGCCGGAGATGGCCCAGCGTTTTCCGCTGCCGCGTGACCTCTGGCAGCACGGTGTGCGCAAATACGGCTTTCACGGCCTGTCTTATGAGTATATTCTTGATGTCCTCGGCGAAGCCGCCAGGGGCCGAATAATTATCGCCCATCTTGGCAATGGTGCCAGCATGGCCGCCATTCTGGACGGCCGGCCCATAGACACCACCATGGGTTTTACGCCGACCGGCGGCCTGATGATGGGAACCCGCTGCGGGGATCTCGACCCAGGGCTACTCCTCTATCTGCTCAGGGAAAATACCAGAGGCGTTGCTGAGATCGAGGAACTTGTCAATCATCAATCTGGTCTTCTTGGAGTTTCAGGAATCAGCTCCGACATGGAGACCCTGCTGGAGAAGAGGGACAGCGATTACCGCGCCGCTCAGGCAATTGAGATGTTCTGTTACCATATCCGTAAACATATTGGGGCGCTGGCAGCCGTACTCGAAGGGTTGGAGACCATTATTTTTACCGGCGGTATCGGCGAAAAGGCAGCGCCAATCCGCCGCAGTGTCTGCCAGGGCCTCGCCTATCTCGGCGTCCAAATCGACCCGGCACTTAATGATTGCCATGCCAAGACGATTTCCACTGCCGGCAGTTCCTGCCGGGTTATGGTTGTACCAACGGATGAAGAACTCATGATCGCCCGGCATACATACCGGGCGGTTTTCAGCCATAATCACCCGTAACTTTCCTGACCACAGGGGGCAGATTTTTCGATCTGCCCCGCTTGTGTCATGGACTCACTCCGGCCTTATGCCGTAGTGCCAGCCTATTCCTTTTCCGCTACGCCCCGGCCGCCGCTCCATCGCCAGTTGCGGATTTCCGGCATATCTTCACCGTGTTTACGGATATATTCCTTGTGATCCTGCAGTTTATCGCGCAGAAACTGCTTGGCATAGGCCGCCCTGGAGCCCAGACTCGGCACTCGGTCGATGACATCGCTCACCAGATGAAAACGATCCAGGTCGTTTAACACCACCATATCAAAAGGCGTGGTGGTTGTGCCCTCTTCCTTATAGCCGCGGACATGCAGCTGCTGGTGATTGGTGCGGCGATAGGTCAGGCGGTGAATCAGCCATGGATAACCGTGGAAGGCGAAGATAATGGGCTTATCTGTGGTAAAGAGGACATCGAAGTCCCGGTCGGAGAGACCGTGGGGGTGTTCGCTCTGCGGCTGCAGGGTCATCAGGTTCACCACATTGATTACCCGGATCTTCAGGTCTGGAAAGTGCTGGCGCAAAATTTCTACCGCGGCCAGGGTCTCCAGAGTCGGAACATCCCCGGCACAGGCCATGACCACATCGGGATTACCTCCCTCATCGTTACTGGCCCATTTCCAGATGCCAAGTCCGGCCGTACAGTGCCTGACGGCCGCCTCCATATCCAGCCACTGCAGCTCCGGCTGCTTACCGGCAACAATAACATTGATTTTATCACGGCTGCGCAGACAATGATCGGTCACGGACAGGAGGGTATTGGCGTCGGGCGGCAGATAAACGCGGATGGTCTCCGCTTTTTTGTTCACCACATGATCAATGAAACCGGGATCCTGGTGGCTGAAACCATTATGATCCTGCCGCCAGACATGCGAGGTCAGCAGGTAGTTCAACGAGGCAATGGGGCGCCGCCAGGGGATTTGGCTGGTAACCTTCAACCACTTGGCATGCTGATTGAACATCGAATCAATAATGTGAATAAAGGCCTCGTAACAGGAAAACAGACCATGACGGCCCGTGAGCAGATATCCTTCCAGCCACCCCTGGCAGAGATGTTCGCTCAACACCTCCATCACCCGGCCGTCGGCTGAGATATGGTCATCAGTTTTTAAAATTTCAGCGGTGGAGACTCGCTCGGTGATATCGAAAAGATGGGTCAGACGGTTCGAGGCCGTCTCGTCCGGCCCCATAACCCGGAAATTGCGATTTTCCCAGTTGAGCTTCATCACGTCACGCAAAAAAGCTCCCATGATCCTGGTCGCCTCGGCCAGCGTCCTGCCCGGCCGCGGCACAGCCACGGCATGATCCCTGAAATCAGGCATCCTTAAATCATGCAGAAGAAGCCCGCCGTTGGCATGGGGATTGGCCCCCATGCGCCGCTCACCCTCAGGCGCCAGCTCGGCCAGCTCGGCAATAAGCCTACCGTTATCGTCAAAAAGTTCTTCGGGGCGGTAGCTCCGCAGCCATTGCTCCAGTAATTTCAGATGCTCTGGGTTTACCGCCGGTTCAGACAGAGGCACCTGATGAGCCCGCCAGGTACCTTCCACCGGCAGGCCGTCAACCTCTTTGGGGCCGGTCCAGCCCTTGGGAGTACGGAAAATAATCATCGGCCAAGCCGATCGTTTGCTGAAGCCATGAGTGCGAGCCTCATTCTGGATGCGCCGGATCTCAGCAATAGCCGTATCCATAGCTGCCGCCAGCTGCTGATGAACCTTGAGGGGATCACTTCCCTCAACAAAACAGGGCTGGTAACCGTAACCACGAAAAAGCTGATCCAGTTCATCATTACTGATACGCGCCAGAACCGTGGGATTGGCGATCTTGTAGCCGTTCAGGTGCAGAATCGGCAGGACAGCACCATCGTGGACGGGATTTAAAAATTTATTCGAATGCCAACTGGTGGCCAGAGGGCCGGTCTCCGCCTCTCCGTCCCCAACTACGCAGACAGACAAAAGATCAGGGTTATCAAAGACGGCCCCGTACGCATGCGCCAGCGAATAGCCAAGTTCACCGCCTTCGTTAATGGAACCCGGCGTTTCAGGGGCCACGTGGCTGGGAATACCGCCGGGAAACGAAAACTGCCGGCAGAGTTTTCTCAGCCCTTCGGTATCACGGGAAATATTGGGATACACCTCACTGTAGGTTCCCTCAAGATAGGTGTTGGCGACCAGCCCCGGTCCCCCGTGTCCAGGCCCGGCAATATAGATTATGTTCAAATCATATTTCTTGATCAGGCGGTTCAGGTGGACATAAATAAAATTAAGGCCGGGCGTCGTTCCCCAGTGGCCAAGGAGGCGCAGTTTAATGTGCTCCGCCTGCAACGGTTCTTTTAAAAGGGGATTATCGTAGAGGTAAATCTGGCCGACTGAGAGATAATTCGCCGCCCGCCAATACGCGTTCATTGCTGTAACTTCTTTTTTGGTCAGTGTCTCACCCATGATTCAATCTCCTCTTTTCATTATTTTAATCCAGTAAAAGCAGAGAGCTTGGAGACTGTAAGTAAATACTCACGGCACCAGCCTTCCTGTTCCAACGCATCAATTACCTATACCTTGCCAAAATCATGGATAATCTTCACGTGTAGGACGAACAATAATATCACTTATATGCACATGGGGCGGCTGAGTGACAATATAATGTATGGCGTTTGCTATATCATCTCCCCCGAGAAGCGGCCCAAATTTATCATCAAAATTCTGTACCATTTTGTCACTATAGCCCGCGCCCAGCGTTGGCAACAACAATGTCAACTGTTTGACCGAAATGGTCATCAGCCGCGACAAAGAGCCTTTCCAACACGGCGTTATCGGTAGCATCAGCGGCAACACCACAGAAGGCGGAACCTAACTCATCTTCAAGCTCAGCTAATTTTACGGCGTTACGCCCATTTCCAACTACCCCGAAGCCTGCTGCCACAAATTTTTTTACTGCAGCCTCACCAATCCCGGATGTCGCCCCGGTTACAACAGCAATACGCCTATATTTTTCAGACATTATGTTCTCCTTATTTAACTGTTCGGGAAGGAGCAGGGATATTGTGGGCCAAATTCATTTTTTAGAGATCAGCCGCCTTGGCCTTTAATTCAGCAATCACCCGGCCATAATCATCTTGCCCAAAGACGGCGGAACCAGCAACAAAGATGTTGGCTCCGGCCGCGGCTATGGGGCCAATGGTATCCGGGCTGACCCCGCCATCTATCTCAATACCCGTTGAGAGTCCCCGCGCCTCAATCATATTCTTTAGCTCTTTTGTTTTGGCGATGGTAAACGGGATAAATTTCTGACCGCCAAAACCAGGGTTGACGCTCATCAACATCACCAGATCAAGATCATCTAAGATATAATCCAAGGTGCTGAGCGAAGTCGCCGGATTCAATACCGCCCCCGCCTTGCAGCCCAATTCCTTTATCCGGTGAATGGTGCGATGGAGATGATTACAGGTCTCCACATGCACTGTAATCCAATTGGCCCCGGCCGCGGCAAAATCATCTATATAGGCATCCGGGTCTTCGATCATCAAATGAACATCAAGGGTGGCGGCGGTAATCTTCCGCACCGCCCGCACCACCAGCGGCCCAATGGTTATATTGGGCACAAAATGACCGTCCATGACATCAACATGAATTACATCCGCCCCCTGTTCCAGGACAGAAGTTACCTCTTCGCCGAGGCGGGCAAAATCCGCCGATAATATTGATGGGGCTATCATTAATTTCCGCATTCTTTTGTACCTGTTTTTTGTCAGATTAAGGGCTTGAAAATGAACGTTTAGGCCGGGGAAAAGGCGTATGCAATAAAAGGGCGTATGCAATACGCCCCTACAGCATGTCTGCTCGTAATAGTGCCCCTGCCCGGTTCCACCATTTGTCTTATATGAAAATCACCTGCCAACGGCCTCGTCAGGACTTTCATGTTTCGTTGTGCCTGGGGAGCCGGGGATGGCCGCTACTGTTTCCCGCGGGCCCACCGTCACCAGCACATAATGATCGGGTTGAATATACTTGCGGGCCGCGGCCATGACCTGCTCCGGGGTTATCAGAGACAGGGCGTGAATATACTTGTTGCCATAATCCTGACCCAGGTCATAGGTCTCATCCAAGGCCATATCCATGGCCTGGGAGGCGTGAGTCTGCAGGCCGAGTTCATAACGGCCAATCAAGATATTTCTGGCTTTTTCCAGTTCCTCGGAGCTGATGGGTATATCACGAATCTTGGTCAGTTCCTGCCATACCGCCTTCTCGGCTTCATCTTTTTTATCCGGGCTGGTACCTATATAAACTCCGAAGGAGCCGGTATCAAGACCCAGAAGCTCAAATGACGACAGGCTGTAGGCCAGACTCTGTTTATCACGCAGCTGCATAAAGAGACGGCCGCTCTGGCCGCTCAACACGGTATCCAGAATATCCAGGGCATAGCGGTCGGCACTCTTCAGAGAGGCCCCGAGAAAGCCGATAATGATATGCACCTGTTCCTTGTCACGGGTGATATTGACTATTTTTGCCCCGGCAGGCGGCCGCGGCAGGAGAAATTCCTCATTGAGATCATCGCCGCTGCCGTTATGCCAGCCTCCAAAGAGGCGTTTAACCTCCCCATAGACCTCCTTAGCCTTGACCTTGCCGGCCACGGCCAGCACGAGATGGCGGGGCAGAGCGTGCTCCTCATAGATTTTACGGAGTTCAGGGGCGGTGAATTTCTTGATGGCCGCCTTAGAGCCCTCCATGTTCAGGCTGTAAGGATGCGATTGGAAAAGGGCCTTATTAAATTCGTTAAAGGCCAGTGAGGTCAGGGAATCCTCCTGCTGCTGCAGCACAGCGAGGCGCTCAGGTTTTATTTTAGCGGCCTCCTCAGGATCAAAGGCCGGGGTAATCAAAACATCCCGCATCAGGGTCAGCCCCTTGTCAAAGAAACGGGCCAGGAAATCACCCTTAAGACCAAAGGTGTTCTTACCGTTAAAGCCCTTGATCTCACCGGCCATATCGGCCAGTTTAATGGCCATCTCGCGGCTGGACAATTTTGCCGTGCCCCTGGGCAGCAGATCGCTGATAAAGGCGAAAGCGCCGTTGGTCGCCGCGGTCTCGGCCCTGGAACCGCCGGGAAAAACAGCCCTGATGGAGACGGTTGGGTTTTGGTCGTCCTCCCGAACCAGCAGGGTAATGCCGTTATTCAGTTTAAAACGGTGCACATTACCAAGATAAGAGGGAATCAGAGAAGTCGGGATACTGGCCCTGGCCTCCTTTTCCGCCACCTTGATAATGCCCTCGACTTCCGCCCGCTTCAATTCAAATTTAGAGTCCTTGGGGATAAGATAGCCGGCCGTCAGATTATGACCATTAAAATATTTACGGGCCACCCGGATAATATCCTCCCGGCTCACTGCCCGTACCTGGGCCAGATAATCGTCCTCATCAGGTTCGCCGCTCTGGGCCTCAAAGGCCCCCAGAACCTGAGCCTCACCCTCAACCTGCTCCATATTGAAGACGAAATCGCTCTCTTCATTGTACTTCACCCGCTCCAGCTCATCGTTATCCACCGGCACGTATTTTAATTTAAAGAGCTCCACAAGAGCCGCCTGCAAAGCCGCCTTGATATTATTTTCGTCCAGAGTGGCCATTATCTCCAGAAGCCCTGGGTACTTCGGGGTAAAGGCCGAAGCGCTCACCTGATAAACTAATCCCTTTTTATTCCGCAGTTCGTTATAGAGCCTGGAGGAATCATCCTGCCCCAGAATACCGGCAATGACATCCATAACCGGGGCATCGGCATCCTTAAAGGCGGGAGCGGGCATGGCCATGGCCAGTTGAGGCAGGTTGACATCCTCCCGCAGGTGGAAGAGGCGGAAGGTCTTCTGAGGTGGTTCCACCGGCAGTTTCCTAACCGGAATTTTATCAGCCGCCATGCCGTTAAAAAGTTCACCAGCCCGCCGCACCACATCTCGATAATGCACATTACCCACTACCACCAGGGTAAAATTATTGGGATGATAATGTTTGGCCATATATTTCAGAATATCCTCACGGTCAAAGGACGAAACACTCTTTACCGTCCCAATTACCGGCAGCCTGTAGGGATGAACCTTAAAGGCATGTTCCATGAGATCCTGAAAAAGTTTGATCTGAGGACGGTCATTACGCATACGAACCTCCTCCAGTACCACCTTTTTTTCCCTCTCCAGTTCCTTAGGATCAAAAACCGAGTTCTGTACCGCGTCACTCAAGACATCCAGGCCGGTCTGCCAGTAACGGGCCGGCAGGGTGGCGTGATAGACCGTGTATTCATAAGAAGTATAAGCGTTAATCTGACCGCCCTTTTCCTCAATGGCCGCCGCCACCTCACCGGGGCCGCGGGTCTTGGTGCCCTTAAAGATCATATGCTCAATTAAATGGGTTATGCCGCGTTCATTGTCATCCTCATAGATACTGCCGGCCTTGACCCAAAGCTGAACGGTAGCAGCCTTGCCGTCCGGTACTTCGCGGACAATGATGGTCATGCCGTTTTTAAGCTGGGTTTTATAGAGGTGGGGCTTCAACATTTTGGCCTTCGCGTTGGTTGTCATAAGTATCATCAAGAGAATTAAAGTAATAAAGATGTTAAGTTTTGTTATTTTTCCCATCAGTCCTGTCCCGAAGTAAGGGGTTCTTTGCCCCGGCGGCAAAGCATAATGATTAAGCCGCCAAGTATCATTATAATACTTAGCAGCTGCCCCATGGTGAGGAAGCCGAACAAAAAGCCTATCTGGGGATCCGGCTGCCGGAAGAGTTCGACAAAGATACGAAATATACCATAAAAGATCAAAAAAAATGCCAATATAAATCCAGAGGGCATCTTTCTATCCTGCAGACGCCAGAGGATGATAAAAAGCACTACCCCCTCAAGCAGCATTTCATAAAGCTCCGAAGGATGACGGGGCAGCGGGCCGCCATTGGGAAAGATCATGGCCCAGGGTACCGTGGTCACCCGGCCGTAAAGTTCACCATTAATAAAATTACCGAGACGCCCCAGCCCCAAGCCGATGGGGGCAACGACAACATAGAGATCAGCGGTCTGCCAGAAATTAAGCTCATTTTTTTTGCAAAAGATGATTCCGGCGATTATAACAGCGATCAAGGCCCCGTGAAAAGACATGCCGCCATGCCAGGTGGCCAGAATCTCCAGGGGATGCTTCAGGTAATAAGGCAGATTATAAATCAGGACATAGCCTAAGCGGCCGCCGATAATAACAGCAAGAATAAGCACAAAATTGAGATTTTCAAAATTGGCGGCGAGGTGTTTAAGTCCCAGGCGCTTGATCCGGCGCTGGACAAGATAATAGGCGGCGGAGAAGCCCAGAACGTACATCAGACCGTACCAGCGGACTTTAAGGGGGCCGATGGAAAAGATCACCGGACTGATATGTGGGTAAGGAAGCATAATTTTATAATTAGACGTCAGTGATTTTTATTTATTATTCCAGACTTACTATATGACAGAACCCATGATTATCCAACTAATTGCCATTAATTGCCGATATTCTCATTCCTGCCTGGCCCTCTTTTATGTCCGCCAGGAATTAGAACGCCATCTCCCCAAGGCCCAGACCAGAGTCAGGCAGTTTACGATCAACGACCCATATTACCCCACTCTGCTGCGGATAGGTACCCCGGAGACAGCGGCATTCTTCTTCTCGGTATATATCTGGAATCACGGCTATCTTCAGCGCCTGCTCACCGATCTCCACCAGTTGCGGCCCCAGACCCCCATCGTCCTCGGCGGCCCTCAGGCTCTGGTGCTGCGGGAAGCGCTCAACTTCCAGCCGACGGTGGTGGATGGCGAAATCGAGGGGGTAGCGGCTGATTTTTATACCGACCTGCGGGAAGGCAGGCTGCGAATTGATTATCAAGGCGCCCCCGGCAGCCCCTTCCGCTCTCCTTATAAACGAGATGACTTCCGCCGCCAACTGAAAAATCGTAATATTTATTATGAATCCTCACGCGGCTGCCCCTTCTCCTGCTCCTACTGCCTGTCGTCAACAAGCCGGGGGGTGGTAAACCGTGATCTGCAAGAAACCAGAAAAGAACTGACAGCTATCCTGCGCCACCAGCCCCGAATCATCCGTTTTGTGGATCGTACCTTTAACGCCGATGCCGAACGAGCCCTGACCATCTGGCAGTTTCTGAGCGCCTCACACGCCGAAAACCCCGCCACCACCTTTCATTTTGAGATTGCCCCCGGCCTCTTTAATGAGGAGATGTTTGAGTTTTTAGAGGGCCTGCCGGCCGGGCTCTTCCAATTTGAAATCGGCATCCAGTCCACCAACGATGAGACCCTGAAAGCCGTGAACCGGGTGATGGATTTCCAAAAGATCAGCGCCAATATCCGGCGCCTTACTGCCATGGCCAATATTCACCTCCATATTGATCTCATTTTAGGACTGCCTCATGACACCCGGCAGACCTTCGGCCAGTCGCTTAATGACGTCTTTGCCATGGGCCCCCATTACATCCAGATGGGTTTATTGAAGGTACTGCCCGGCACCGCCATCCACCGCCGCCGCCAGAAATTCGGGTTCATAAGCACCGCCCTCCCCCCCTATGAGATCATGGCCACTAAGTGGCTGGAAGATAAGGAGTTAGGCCGCCTGTTCTGGCTCGGAGAATGCCTTGAAGCCTTCCACAATAACCGCTTTTTCAGCACCTTTTTTAATTATCTGCGCCAAAGCGGCGAGGATATTTTCCTCTTTTTCAGCAAGTTGAGTGAGTTTTGTCAGAGACAGGGGTTTTTCCAACTGGCCAAAACCCAGAAGCTGCTCACTGAAACACTGGCGGCTTTCAGCGACCAGCACCCCCAGTCCGCCCTTATCAGGGAGATACTGCTCTATGACTGGCTGCGCGCCGGGGGCCGCACACCGCCGCCCTGCCTGACAGCGGATATAAAGGGGGCCGGGGATTACCTCTGGCACCATCTGCCGGACGAGGTGGAGGGACTATTTAATCGGCGGCAGCGCCACGCATTCTTTAAAAAAACCATCTTCCAGCGTTTCAGCACCGAGACCCTGAAACTTGCCGGTCATAATATAGATTCCACCCGGCTTGAGGCCCACGCCGCCTTTCTACCCCGGACTACCGGTCTGCTCAAGCATCAGGACACCAAGGTAATTTTGTAACTTCATCAAGGCAGCCAGAGACTTGCCCCCCCTTCTTTTCCTAATAACTTGACACCCTTCTGCAAAAATCTTACAATAATTACATCGATCACCAAAGAGGAGAATAGCATGCAGACGACTATCTCAAGTAAATATCAAGTAGTTATTCCCAAGCCGGTCAGAGAGCATCTTAATCTCAAGCCGA
>CAZZJP010000028.1:0-13179 GCA_964654555.1 uncultured Desulfobulbia bacterium | reverse complement strand
AAAACCCGCTTGGCTCACTGCCTTGCGGGTTTTTTTGTTGTCCAGCGGTAAACAATAAAATATGCTGCAATCCATGGGTAGGCGGGACAAAAGGTGTCAAGGTTAGACGATGATTGACAGCTCAATATAAAGCGGAGAGAGGGGACGGAGTTAGTTTAACAGTTTAATTGATAGTGACTATTCAGCCATACAACCTGGGCGGCTCCGGCATCTATATTTAAGAGTAACAAATGCAATACGCTGCACATTTTTGGGGAATTTTTCCCAAGGTGTGAGTAAATCCTCTTCATAGGTTGGTGTTGAGCCGTTTTTGCGAACCCCTGAGAAGTAAACAGGCTTATCACCTAAGACTAAGGGCTCACCAGCACCTCATCCCGTCCGTTTCAGGGCGGGGCAGGGGCGAAACAAACGAGGTAAGCGAACGTAGTGAGACTCCGATATGAGACGCTAATAAGCTCTTACACTATGGGGCAGCATCAATTTTAGTCCCCCTGGTGAACTATTACCAGAGGAGACGGCGCCGGTTAATTCTGGCACCTTTTTTGTTAAGCAAGATGCCAGTTAACTCACCTCTTTTCTTATCCCCTTGTGATAGGGATTAATGGTCAGTACCGGGCAGGGGGCGTTTTTGACCACCTGCTCCGCGACGCTGCCGAAGAGGACTCGTTCGATACCTTTATAGCCGTGGGTACCCATGACGATCATCCCGGCATCAATCTCTTTGGCGTATTTAATAATCTCCTCACCTACATCACCAACGGCCGTATGGCGGCCGCAGGCCTCAGGATTTTCCAGATTATCTTCCAAAAAATTATCCATTTTTATGGTGGCGCTTTCAAACATCTCGGCCTGGAATTGGTCTATGGGAATATGGGGAACAAAAAAACCGGAATAATCTTCAAAACTTTGTACTACAAAGAGCGTTTCTAACTTAGCGCCGAAATTTTCCGCCACGCTCACCGCCTCCCGCAGAATTTTTTTGGAGTTATCAGAAAAATCAATGGGTACCAATATGGTTTTGACGTTTTTCATCATAATTTCTTCCCCCCTTTTTTATTTAAAGCTGCCTGCCGCATTTAAAAAATAAAATGATATCAACGCAGGTTATTAACCAGACATTACTAAAATTTTATAATCAACTCTTTTTTATTGTCAAGGACTTACTAAATATTTATGATGGCCAAAATAATGGTACAGCCGTATACCATCAACATCTGTTTATGAGTTTTAAGCTGAATAGTTACGGCGGAAATTGATTATTTGATCCCGTGCATAATTTTATAGAGAGTATTGAACATATATTTCAGCCCGAAGGGCTGCTCGCCCAGGCCCTGCCCGAGTACGAATCACGCCCTGGTCAGCTGGCCATGGCGTGTGCCGTGGCTCGATCCTTGGAAAGCCCCGGCGATTCCCTGCCGGAACGGGCCGAGATGCTGGCGGTGGAGGCCGGAACCGGAATTGGCAAGACCCTGGCCTATCTAATACCGGCTGTTATCGGGGGCCGGAAAATTGTGATCTCCACCGGTACCCTGAATCTTCAAGAGCAGATTCTTGATAAGGAAATTCCTCTTATTCAGCGTCATATAAAAGCTGATTTAAAGGTTGTCTGTGTCAAGGGCCGCCGTAATTATGCCTGTCTCTTTCGGGCCAAACAGTTTTTGGCCAGCCCGCAACTGCTGCTCTTTAAGCGCAGTGAAGAGCTGGAATTACTTAGTGACTGGCTGACCCATACCCGCCTTGGCGAACGTTCGGAATTAGCCTGGCTTGGAGATGATTCCCCTCTTTGGGAGCAGATATGCTCCAGTACGGCCAAATGCCTCGGCGGCCGCTGCCCGGATAATGCCGCCTGTTTCATCGGCAGATTGCGCAAGACGGCGGCTCAGGCCCAGATCATTATCGTCAACCATCACCTGTTTTTTTCAGATCTCGCTATTCGCCGTTTTGGCCGCGCCGAGGTGCTGCCCCGTTATCAGACGGTGATCTTTGATGAAGCTCATCACCTTGAGAATGTGGCCACCAATTATTTTGGCACCTCTGTCAGTCTCTACCAGATAAAGGAGCTGGATCATGATATAGAGGAATCGAGCACTGTATTGCCAAAAGAAAGCCGCTTGAAGACTAAGCAAATCAGCCGGTCTCTAATGGCCCAGGCCTCTGAATTCGCGGCGATTTTCCCGGCTCAGCCAGGCCGTTACCCCTTAGAAGATATTACCCGCCATAAGTCCTGGGCCGGGGAATTAAATTCGCTCCTTGGCGCCTTCGACAGCCTGGGGCGTCATCTTGACAGTCTAATTATTCAGAATCCAGCCTGGGAGGGCCACCAGCGGCGCTGTCAGGAGTTGAGCAATTCTCTCAGCCGGGTCTGTATGGACATGGAGTCCTCCTCGGTTTACTGGTATGAACGGCGGAAAAGGAATTTAATCCTTACCTCCTCCCCCATTGAGGTGGCCGCCGAGCTGCGGGAACACCTCTATTCGCAGGTCAGCAGTCTTATCTTTACATCTGCCACATTGACGACCGGCGGTAAATTTGCTTATATGTTTAAACGTCTCGGCTTAGATGAAGAGACCAAAACTCTGCGTCTCGCTTCGCCCTTTGATTACGCCGGGCGAACCCGGCTCTACATCCCGGCATCCGGCTTTCCTGAACCGCGGGAGGCGGCTTATGGCCCGGCGGCCCGAGAGCAGTCCCTGAACTTGATAAAGGCCGCCGGCGGCAGGGCTCTGCTGCTCTTTACCAGTTTAAACGCCATGCGGGAGGCGCGGGAATTTTTGAGCGCTGCGCTACCCTACGAGCTCCTGACGCAGGGTGAAGCCCCCAAGACGGTGCTTTTGGATAAATTTCAACGCCGCACCACATCCGTTCTCCTCGCGGTGGCCAGCTTCTGGGAGGGCGTAAATGTGCCGGGTGAGTCGTTAAGCTGTGTGATTATAGATAAATTACCCTTTGAGGTACCAAGTGATCCGGTAATAATGGCCAGGGTGAACCGCATCAACGAGGAGGGCGGCCGGCCGTTTTTTGATTTACAGATCCCCAGGGCTATCCTTACCCTGCGCCAGGGACTGGGCCGCCTGATGCGCTCCGGCAATGATGGCGGCCTGCTGGCAGTGCTGGATATCCGTCTTTACAGTAAGCCTTATGGCCGTATATTTCGGGAGAGTCTGCCGGCGAGCCCCGTAATTCGTGACCTGAGGGCGGTGGAGGAGTGGTTTGCGGGTGATAATGCCGTTTTGTCCCCGGACAAAACGTCGGAAAAATAAAATCAGTACCCCCTTGGTTCCGTAAGTTTATTGAGAACAACGCAGGTTCTTGACCTGACATTACCGGGTATTATGAGGAAAAAGGAGAGTGATATGTCTGATTGTATTTTTTGTAAGATAGCGGCCGGGGAAATTCCCGCTGATAAATTGTATGAGGATGATGAGGTAGTGGCCTTCTGGGATCTTGAACCGCAGGCCCCGAAGCATTTTTTGGTGATCCCCAAGTCCCATCTGCGGGACTCCGGCGCGGTCAGTGAGGAGAATGAAGCCCTGATAGGCAGCATTATGCGGACAGGGGCCCGCCTGGCAAGAGAAAACGGCCTGAATGATTATCGGTTCGTGGTCAATAATGGCGCATCCGCCGGTCAAACGGTTTTTCATTTCCATCTGCATGTCCTGGGTGGCAGGGTTATGGGCTGGCCGCCAGGCTGATGCTTAGTCTCAGCGCCGCTCAGGCGGCAATTAGGGCTCGGATTACCACCTGCGGCACAGAGAACACCGGCCTCGCTGAGGCCCTGAACCGAGTCAGTGCCGCCAGCGTCCGCTGCCGTCGTCCCATCCCGCATTTCAGCGCCGCCGCCATGGATGGTTACGCCCTGGGGCCGATTAAGGACGGGAACTACATAATCAAAGCCGAAACAGCAGCCGGGGATACCACCTGCCGCTCTCTGCGGGCCGGGGAGGCGGTGAGAATCATGACCGGCGCTCTCCTCCCGTCTGCTGCAGAGCGGGTTGTCCCCTTTGAACAGACGCGGGAGGACGGCAACGTGCTTATCACCGGGCCTTTGCCCCGCAACAAATTTATTCAACACCAGGGTGGAGAGTTGAACCAGGGCCGGATTATTATCAGACGTGGTGAACGGGTAAACACCTCGCACCTCATCTATCTAAGCGCTGATGGTCAGGAAAATATCCGGGTATACAAGGCCCCGCGGGCGGCTTTTTTCTGCACCGGCAGCGAGTTGACCACCGAATCAAAACCACCATCCGGTAAGAGGCGTAATTCAAATAATCTCCTGCTGGCGGCCCTTATCCGGCGGGCAGACGCCGTTCCCCTTGATCTGGGGCCGGCCGCTGATACCCCCGAATCCCTGCGGGCCGCTCTGCGGCGGGGAATCGGCACTGATGATGAACAAACTATATTAATCAGTACCGGCGGCATGGGACCGGGTAAGTATGATCTCACCACGGCAATATTTAAAGAGATGGGCGGCGAGGTTATATTCGCTCACTTAAATCTGCGGCCCGGAAAAGGCACCCTCTGCGGCCGCTTGGGAAGTTTACTTTATTTTGCCCTGCCGGGGCCGCCGGCAGCGGTTAACACAATTTTCCCGCTTCTTATTGGCCCGGCTCTCCGTCAGGCTCAGGGGCTTAAAAAGTCCTGGCCGCCCAAGATAACCGCCGTACTCAACGCGGAAATCAGTATCAGGAAACCGGAATTTACTCATCTTAAAGGGGGTGTCCTCAGTTATAAGGGAGGCCGCCTTATGGTAAGGGAGGCCCGCCCCCTTGAAGAGGCCGGGGCGGTGATTGTAATTCCAACCCGCCGCCGTCTGTTGCGAGCCGGACAGCTGGCGGGAATTTTTAAAATCAGATAAGGAAATGAATAATGCTTGAATTGCGTTTTATAAGAGAAAATATTGAGCTCGTAAAAGAGAAAATGGCCTATCGCAATATGGACAGCACCAAACTCGATCATTTTATGGAGTTAGACCGACAGCGCCGGGAGCTGCTGACTGAGGTGGAGAGCCTGCGTAATAAACGTAAAACCGTATCCCAGCAGATTGCCGGGCTCAAGGCCAAAAAGGAGGATGCCGAGGCGCTGATGGCGGATATGCGTCAGGTGGGGGCGCGGATCAAGGAATTAGACGGCCGGTTATCCGGGGTTGATGAGGAGTTACGCCGAATAGTCATGGAGATTCCCAATCTTTGCCAGGATACGGTGCCGCGCGGCAAAGACGATAATGACAATGTGGAACTGCGGCGCTGGGGACAGGAGCGGCAGTTCTCTTTCACCCCGAAGGAGCATTGGGAGATTGGCGAGGCCCTGGGTGTGCTTGATTTTGAACGGGCCGCCAAATTATCCGGGGCGCGTTTTGCCGTCTTAAAGGGCATGGCCTCCCGCCTGGAACGGGCTTTGATTAATTTCATGCTTGATCTTCACACCGAAAGACATGGCTATGAGGAGGTGCTGCCGCCCTTTCTCGTCAATACCGCCGCCATGACCGCCACCGGTCAACTGCCTAAATTTTCGGCTGATCTCTTTAAGGCTCAGGATTGGGATCTCTATCTCATTCCCACCGCAGAGGTACCCATCACCAATCTCCACCGAGATGAGACTCTCAGTATCGCTGATCTGCCGATTAAATACGCCGCTTACACCCCCTGCTTTCGCTCCGAGGCCGGTTCTTACGGCCGGGATACCAAGGGTCTGATTCGTCAGCATCAATTTGATAAGGTCGAATTGGTTAAATTCACTACCCCGGAGACCTCCGAGGCCGAGCTGGACAGCCTGCTGGCCGATGCCGAAGAGGTCTTACAGCTTCTAAGACTGCCCTATCGGGTGGTGATTCTCTGCGGCGGAGATTTGGGCTTTTCTTCCAGTAAGACCTATGATATTGAGGTCTGGATGCCGGGCCAGAACAAATACCGGGAGATTTCTTCATGCAGCAATTTTTTGGATTTCCAGGCCCGGCGGGGCGGAATCCGTTATCGGCCGCCGGGGCAGAAGAAGAGCGCTCTGGTGCATACCTTGAACGGCAGCGGTCTGGCCGTGGGCCGCACCCTGGCCGCCATTTTTGAAAATTATCAGCAAGAGGATGGTACGGTTACTATTCCAGAGGTGCTGGCGCCATATTTCACCCATAAATTCTAAGATTGGCCGGGGAAAGAAATATGCGCGCTATATTTGTTCAGATTCCTAATATTCTCACCGGGATCAGGATCGCCCTGATCCCGATCATTATCTATCTCCTGCGAAGCGGCCAGCATTCCCAGGCGCTTATGGTCTTTATTATTGCCGCCTTAACCGATACCTTAGACGGCCTAATTGCGCGTCTCGGCGGCATTATCAGCCCCCTTGGCACCTTCCTTGATCCCTTGGCCGACAAATTACTCCTGAACGCGACCTACACGGTGCTGGCCTTAGACGGCGGACTGCCCATGTGGCTGGCCGCCGTGGTCTGGCTGCGTGATCTGATAATTGTCCTCGGGGCGGCAGGCCTGCACCTCAAAGGCCGCCGCTGGCAGGTCAAACCGGCCTTGGTGGGCAAGGCTACCACCCTATTTCAGATTATCACCGTGGGGCTCTTTTTTGAGGTGCCAATCACCCGCCTATTTATCAACTGGCAGCCGGTCATGGTGACCATAACCGTTGTACTCACCCTGTGGTCCGGTCTCTATTATATGGCCGCCGGTCTTAATATTCTGCGGGGCACGGCCGTGAAGGGCCTGTAAACCTGGTTATTTTGTCTTTGTTTACCTATAAATATTTATTGTGGCTGGCGGCTTTTTCCATAGTGTCCTTTATCGGCAGTTTGATTATTGTTCCAGTTCTTTTGGTGCGGATACCGGTGGATTATTTTGCCGCTGAAACGGGCCGGTCATCCCGCCTCTCCGGCCTGGCGCTATTGGGCCGGATCATCAAAAATATATCGGGGCTTATCCTGCTCGGGGCCGGGATATTGATGCTTTTTCTGCCCGGCCAGGGATTGCTGACCATTGTCATCGCCTTGTCACTGCTCGATTTTCCCGGCAAGCGGGGCCTGGAACTTCGTCTCATTCGTCAGCCGCGGGTCCATAAGACAATTAACTGGCTGCGGCGTAAATATAAACGGCCGCCGCTTATTATCCCATGAACGGGGTTTATATCCATATCCCTTTTTGCCGTCGTAAATGCCGCTATTGCTCCTTTATCTCCCAACCATGCGGCGGACTACCGCCGGCTGCCTATCTTGAAGCCCTGCTGAACCATATCAGGCTGTACGCCAGTTTGGAATGGCTTAAGGGCAGGGAGATAACCAGTATATTTATTGGCGGCGGTACCCCGAGTCTTTATGACGGCAAATCTCTGGCCCGTCTGATCTCTGCCTGCCGGGATAATTTTAACTGTCAGCCGGGGCTGGAGATAAGCATGGAGAGCAATCCCAACAGCCTCTCTCCGGTTCAGCTTTCCCTCTGCCGGGAAGCGGGGCTGAATCGTCTCAGCATCGGGGTTCAGAGCTTTAATGACCGTCTGCTCAAAGTTCTGGGCCGCAGTCATAACCGTAATGAGGCCCGCCAGGCCTTCCGTATGGCGAGAGCGGCCGGTTTTGAGAATATTAATCTCGATTTGATGTACGGTCTGCCGGGACAAAGCCTGGATGATTGGCGGGAGACCCTGAATCAGGCTGCGGCCCTGGCCCCGGAGCATCTCTCGATATACGAGTTAAGCGTTGAGCCGGGCACGCCCTTTGCCGAACTCAGGGAGAGCCGGGAACTCACTTTACTGGCCGAGGAGGAGGTTATTGAACAGGAAAACCTAACCTGTTCTCTCCTCAAGCGTGAGGGCTTTGAGCGCTATGAAATCTCAAATTTCGCCCGCCCCGGCCGTCAATGCCGTCATAATCTTAATTACTGGCGAAACGGCTCCTATCTTGGCCTGGGGGCGGCGGCGGTCTCCTGCCTGTCCGGTTTAAGGCTGCGTAATGTGGAGCAAACGGCAGCCTATATCGAGATGGTGCGCCAGGGGCTGACGCCGCTGCTGTCAGGGGAAGCCTTGTCAAGAGAGGCATCTTTCAGAGAATCGGTTATTATGGGTCTGCGTCTGCTGCAAGGTGTATCGCTTATTGACTTGCGGTTTCGTTACGCCCTTCACCCCCTGGACTATTACGGCCCCGCCCTTCACGGTTTAATGAAGCGGGGGCTCATTGTCATGGATGATACTTATATGCGTTTGAGTGCCCGAGCCCTGCCGGTGGCCAATCAAATTTTAGCGGAATTAGTCTGAACTAAAAAACAATGGTTAGGATAAAAAAATCATATATCTGCCGAAATTGCGGGGCAGTGTTTGGACGCTGGGAGGGCCGCTGCCCGGAATGCCGGAAGTGGAACTGCATTGAAGAGGCACCGGCCGCTCCAACCTCTGCCGGCAGCGGCTATGCCGGGGCAGTGGCCGAGATCTGTCCCATGGCGGAGGTTAAAACACGCGGCATCGAGCGTATCTCCACCGGCATGCAGGAGTTTGACCGGGTGCTGGGCGGCGGCCTGGTACCCGGCTCCGTGGTTCTAATAGGCGGAGATCCAGGGGTCGGCAAGAGTACGGCCCTGTTGCAGGTCTGCTGTAATCTGCGCGGTATTAAATCAATCTATGTCAGCGGTGAGGAGTCCCTGCCCCAGATCGCCATGCGGGCCAAGCGGCTGGGGCTGCCCGCCGATGATGTTCTGTTGATCTCCGATACCGAAATTGAGAGTATATGCGCCGCGGTCGGCCGGGCGGCTCCTCAGGTACTGGTTATTGACTCCATCCAGACCATGCAGGTGGCCGGAGTTTCATCGTCGCCAGGCAGCGTCAGCCAGGTGCGGGAGAGCGCCGCTTACCTCACCCGTTTTGCCAAAAAGAGCGGTATTGCCATCTTCCTGGTGGGGCATGTTACCAAGACCGGCGGCCTGGCCGGGCCCCGGGTACTGGAACATATAATTGACGTAGTCGTCTATCTTGAGGATACCAAGTCGCGTTTCAGAATCATGCGGGCTATCAAGAATCGCTATGGGGCAGTGAATGAACTCGGAGTATTCGCCATGACCGAAAGCGGTATGAAGGAGATTAGTAATCCCTCAGCTATCTTTCTTTCCCGCCAGCAGGAGCGGATGTCAGGCAGCGCGGTTATGGTAATCTGGGAGGGCAGCAGGCCGCTGCTGGTGGAGATCCAAGCCCTGGTGGATACCTCCTATGCCGAGCATCCCCGCCGCCTGACCGTGGGGCTGGAGGCCAATCGTCTGACCATGCTGCTTGCCGTTCTGCACAAACACGGCGGTCTGGTGAGTTTCGACAAGGACGTTTTTGTTAATGTGGTGGGCGGGGTTAAGGTGGCGGAGACCAGCGCCGATCTGGCCCTGCTTCTCGCCATTGTTTCCAGCATGAGGGACAGCCCCCTGCCCGACAGCCTGATAATCTTTGGCGAGGTGGGCCTAGCCGGGGAGATCCGGCCGGTAACCAATGGCCAGGAACGGCTCCACGAGGCGGCCAAACATGGCTTTAAACGAGCGATAATTCCTCAGGCCAATGTTCCGAATAAAGCAATTACCGGCATGCGGATTGACGGGGTTAATAAGCTGAGCGAGGCCCTGGAGGTTATTTAAACTGCCTGTTGAAGCGGATTAATCATCCAACGTCGGCATAAAGGATTTGAGAACGGCGCATTTGCGGCAGATTTCCATCTTTTTATGCCAATCATGCCGGGCATTACACTCGCAGATAGTGCCATTGATAAACCAACAGAGTTTACCGGCCTGAAACTCCCAGGCCGGGCAGGCCTTCTTTCGTTTGGTCGGGCAGTTTTTTATAGTCCAACAGGGGCTAAGGGTACCAGATATCTCACTGATCTTGGAGAGCAGAAAGATTATCTGCCGCTCGGCATGGGCCGGGATGCGCCGCCAGCCCTGTTCATAGCTGTGCAGGGTCTTGATAGAGATACCCAAAAGTTCAGCTAATTCTTTTTGGGTTTTACCGAGGATCTTTCTGATATGCGCGAATTCTTTTTTGTCCACTTGGCATTCCTGTGTGATATCCATCCTGATGAAATAAAGGCGGGATTTTTATTTTGTGTTTTTCTTTAATTCATTAAAGGAATCAATCTCCTCTAAAGCGTGGCGGTGGACCTCCCGCAGGATTTTCTCCGGGTTGGTCATGAAGGTTTCTCCCAGCCTTCTGGGATTACAAAATGACTCATTATAAGATGAAATGAGATTTAAGTGCTCCCAACGGGTCAGATAATATTCGATCATGGCCGGTAATTCAGTGAAGACGGTTTTTTCTGGTAATAGAAGTCCATAACTGGATTTTTTTAATTTGTCCACTGAAAGGGTTTGTGACTGGTAAAAATTTTCCATAAACATTAATTCCGCCGGCAGGCGAGTCTCAATGCTGATGATGCTTAACTTTTTTACCAGCCAGTTCAGCATGGTACGGCCAATCCGCGCCAGAGACGAGGGGATATAGATTTCTTTGGGCAAGCTGAGCTGCAGATATGATTTGATAGTCATAATCAAGGTACTCAGATCTACCGGATTATGATCGGCAAAATTGTAAATCTGTTTTGAGAACTCTGGCCGATGGTCTAAGATGTAGTGGACAAAAGGTGCTATTTTTTTGGCATTGGTATAGGAATGCATTATGCCGGGTTTGGTCATTAAAACGGGCATGGCCTGGTCGACAATGGAAAACAGCAGGCGGTGAAAGCCCTGGATTTTATGGTCGTGCTTGCCATATACCACCCCGAGGCGGATAATTGTACAGTCTAAGCCTTCATTTTCCCATAGATGGCGGAGAGTGAACTCGGCCATGAGTTTGGATTTGGCATAATTATTTAAAGAGGGCTCTAAGGTCAGGCAGTCTTCTTCGGTGAGATCCATACCATTGGGCATGGTGGCGGAGGAGCTGAAATGGATATAGGGAATATTTAAGCTGATCGCCGCCCTGGCCAGATTTATACTACCGAAATAATTCGTCTCCAAGGATAATTGCGGGTCGGCATCAAGAGAGGCGATAGCAACATTAATAATAAAATCAGGTTTGATTTTTTGTAAATATTGCTTAATGTCACTACGTACCCGCAGGCTTAATTTTTTGCTGTTTGGAGATACCAACTCCAGGTTCGGATCGTTGTTCTTCTTGAAATAATGGTTGATAGCTCCGCCGATGAGCCCTGAACCGCCAAGAATGACACCTGTTCTTTTTTTATTATTGGTCATCTTAAAGGTACAATTTGTGTCACTATTCACCAAGGGCTGGAACTACCCTTAAATTTGTAGTACTCCTGAATAGTTACCAATCTGGTATTTCATTTTATTGCCCCAATGGACAATCACTAAGGTTTAAACGGCCAAAGGTCAAGGAAAATGTCTAAAATCCTGCTATTTTGTTGACATGACACATGCCCATCTACAAAAAAAATGATATAAATAAGGTGGTTAAGTCCATCAGCCAGGGTAAATCAGTCCAGCTCTATTTAATTGTCGGCGAACGTTTTTTGTGTCGGCAGGCAGCGGACAGGCTCTGCGCCGCCCTGATTCCTGAGGCCGGAGAGCAGCAGAATATTATCACCAGAATAGATGGTGATGAGGAAGATCCTTTAAAAACCCTGGCTCTCTTAAAATCATTCTCCCTGTTTTCAAACCGTCAGCTGTTTATGGTAACCGGCTCGCGGCTGTTCCAATCTAAGGAAACAGCCGAAGCTGGCAGCCGCCAGAACCGTAAAGAATCAGGAGCGGCAGACAAGAGCGCAACACAATATATAGAAGCCGTAACTACCGGAATTCCGGCTGGTAATGTCCTGATTCTTATGACGAGTACGGTCGATAAACGCAAAAAATTATTTAAGTTTATAAAGGAACATGGCGTAATTATTGATCTCGCTGTTGGCAGCGGGTCAGCCAGGGCCGTCAGGGACTCCCAGGAGGCGGTACTGCGGGAATTAATTCAACAGACCCTGACTGGTCTGGGCAAAAAAATGGCTCCGCGGCTGGTGAATATCCTGATGGAACGAGTTGGATTCCATCCGGTGGCCGTGGTACGGGAGACGGAAAAACTGGCTCTCTATGTTGATGATGTCGAGACCATAACCATAGATGATCTGGATATCCTCTGCGCTCGAACCAGAGAGGACGCCGTTTATGAATTCACCGAGGCCTTTGGCCGAACCGATCTGCGCCAGAGTCTACTCCTTTGCGCCAGAATGATAGACGCCGGCACCCACCCCCTGGCCTTGATTACCGCTCTGCGTAATTATTTAAGAAAATTGCTTGTTGTCCGCTCTTTTATAGACGCGCCGCAACCCGCCTTTGTGCCGGGTATGACCTTCGGGGTTTTTCAAAAGGGCTATCTGCCGGAATTTAAAGAAAGGCGGGCGGATTGGCTGGCAGAGCTGCCCAAGCACCCCTATGCCTTATTCATGATGTTTGAAAAGGCCTCCCAAATGGCCGCCGCCGATCTTATCCGCTGGAGGCGGGAGCTTTTAAATACAGAGTATAGTCTTAAAAGTTCCGCCCTCCCGCCCCTCCTGCTATTTGAGGGCTTTTTGTTTAATTGTCTAACCGCCCGGCAAGGCGCGAGAAGGAAATTATAAAATGACTACTAAAAATATTAACCGGACAGAGAGCAGCGTTGAGGATAAGCAGCAGATAGATGAACCTCCCCTGTTTGAGGTCTTGCTCCATAATGACGATTATACTACCATGGATTTTGTGGTTACGGTTTTGCGGACAGTATTTAGCAAAAATGAGGAGCAGGCCACGGATATCATGCTTAATGTGCATAGAAAAGGGGTCGGGATTGCCGGGGTATATATCAGAGATGTGGCTGAGACCAAGGTGGCCCTTGTCCATGACTGGGCGCGGCAGGAGGGACACCCGCTGCGCTGCTCGACAAGAAAGGTGTGAATTATGATCAGTACAAAACTGGAAATAGCGTTAGTATTTGCCATCAGGGAGGCCAAGGCCCATCACCATGATAATGTTACGGTTGAGCACATTCTTTTTGGTCTGCTGCATGACGATATGGCGGTACGGATAATCAGAGGCTGCGGCGGTAACATTGAGTCCTTACTGGATAAACTTGAGCAGTTTTTTAAACGTGATCTGCTCGGAGTGAATAACGAGGCGAATCATGAACCAACCCAGACCATCGGCTTTAACCGGGTTCTGCAGCGGGCCGTGGCCCATG
>CAZZJP010000027.1:0-13271 GCA_964654555.1 uncultured Desulfobulbia bacterium | reverse complement strand
ATCACATCTCCAAGGTCAAGGTCACCAGGGCCGACGGCTCTAAAGATGAATTTATTGATACCGATATAAAACTTCCTAAAAATGCCAAATGGCGGACAATGGACTGTATTGACTGTCACAACCGCCCCACTCATATATTTGATCTGCCTGATAATATGATTGATCTTGGTCTCTACAGCAAAAAAATTGATCCGGATATTCCTGGTATCAGAGCGGATTGTATTACCGCCATTACCAAACAATACAAGAGCCATGATGAAGCCAGGGCTCAGATGACCAAGTATCTTATTAAATTACAGGTTAAACGTCACGGTCAGGCCTATGCCAACACCCACAAGGCGGATCTGCAAAAGGCCGGCGCCTTCATTCTTAAATCATATCTTGACAATGTATGGCCTGATATGAGAATTAAGTGGGGTACATACGGCAGTGACATCGGTCATCAACGGGCCGATGAGGGCTGGGGCTGCTGGCGCTGTCATGATGATTCACATATTGACGCCAAGGGTGACAGCATTCCGCAGGATTGTGACCTTTGTCATGATGATCCAGAATAATAAGTAAACCTCACCGCTTTTTTTGTGAGTCAGGCCCCGCTTCCTATCCAGGATGCGGGGCCTTTTTTATAGCCAGAATCATTATTAAACCAACGCTGTCTTCCCTAATTCACAAGAGAGGGGTTTCGCATAAAATAATAATATGATATTATAATTAGTTGAGTTGCAATATAATCCTCATATGGAACAAGGTGTTAGTCGTCCCCATGAGGCGGACTCCCGGCCCGGCCCCCCTGATTACTGCCCTGGGATGTAAAGGCCTGCGGCATAAATTCAGCTAATAATTTAAGCAATAAGAGGTACCCCATAGTGAAAAAAAAGATTTTAATCGCTAACCGAGGTGAGATTGCTCTGCGTATAATAAGGGCAGTGCAGGAGCTGGGATACAGCGCTGCCGCAATCTACGAAAAACCAGATAATGAAGCCCTTCACATCAGGGCGGCAGACGAGGCCGTATGTATTGGCGACGGCCCCAGAGTCGATTATCTCGACATTGGCAAGGTCATTGCCGCCGCCCAAAAGGTAGGGGCCTGTGCCATTCATCCAGGTTATGGATTTCTGGCCGAGAATCCCGCCTTTGCCAAGGCCTGCGAAAATGCCGGTTTGATCTTCATCGGCCCGGCCAGCGATGTTATTGAAAATCTCGGTAATAAGGTAATCGCCCGGGAGATCATGGCCAAGGCCAATATCCCCATGGTACCTGGTACCAGTAATCTTACCGCCGGTGAGGCCGGCACTACTGAAGCGGTGGAATTCGGCCGTAAATACGGTTACCCCATAATGCTGAAAGCCACCTCAGGCGGGGGCGGCCGCGGTATCCGCCGCATCGAAACCGAGGCCGAGCTGGTTGAGTCAATCCCCTTGGCCCGCTCCGAGGCTAAGGCGGCCTTTAATGATGACCGGGTTTATCTTGAAAAGGTAGTCCTTACCCCCAAACATGTTGAGGTACAAATAATTGCCGATAAATGGGGAACAGTCCTTCATCTCGGCACCCGGGACTGTTCTATCCAGCGCCGCAATCAAAAGCTGGTGGAGATTGCCCCCTCACTGATTAAAGATCAAAAACTACTGGATACTATCTGCCAGACAGCGGTTGTGGCAGCCAGGGCGGCTAATTATACTAATGCCGGAACGGTGGAGTTTCTGGTGGATCATGAAATGAATTTTTATTTCATGGAGATCAACACCAGAGTGCAGGTTGAGCATACGGTAAGCGAAATGATTACCGGCATCGACATTGTCCGCACCCAGATAAAACTGGCCATGGGTAAAAAATTATCCTTCAGCCAGGATGATGTCCAGCTCCGCGGCCACGCCATTGAGATGCGGATTAACGCCGAAGACCCGCAAAATAACTTCATGCCCGAGGGCGGCAAAACCGTTTCAGTATATCGCTCTCCCGGCGGCTATGGCGTCCGTTTAGACGGCTTCGTTTATCAGGGCTATAAGATTCCAGAGGTCTATGACTCCCTGCTGGTAAAACTGACGGTACACGGTTATTCCTGGAATGAGACCGTTGACCGCATGCGGCGCTGCCTGCATAATTTTGTTATCGCCGGGCCTAAAACCACCATTCCCTTTTACCAGAATCTGGTTAATGACCAGGATTTTCAGGATGGCCGGTTTGATACCTCCTATCTCGAAACCCATGACCATCTCTTTGAGTACACAGATCAAAGAACCGAGGTAAATAAAATAGCCAGATTGATTGCCGAAATCCACTTTCGGCAGGAAAACCCATACGCGATTTAAGGAATTTTAACATGGAACATATTATTCAAGGTATGAGTATTAAAGAAGTACTGTCCACCATCCGTGGTGCGGACGGTTACTTCATCACCAACACGGCCCGTGACCTCTCACAGTCCGACTTCAAAAACCGTATTTTGCTCCACACTGATCTTCTGGCCGCTCCGGCCCGGGAAAAAGCCAAATATTTTTCTCTCGAGATCACCGGCGGGGCCTCTATCCATGTGGATATTCTGCGTAAACAGGTTGATCCTTTTTTAAAGCTCAAACTCCTGCGCGAAAAGATGCCCAATACCATGTTTCAAACCCTGTGCCGGGGAGTTAATCTCTTTGGCTACCGGCCCTACCCCCAAAATGTAATCCGCCAGACAGTGCGTGAATTTGCCAAGTATGTCGATGTCTGGCGGGTATTTGATTTTTTGAATTATATCCCCAATATGCAGGCCGTCTTTGAAGAGGTACAGGCCGCCGGCAAGATTTTGGAACCCTCCATCTGTTTCTCCACCGGCCCCGAACATACCAATGATTACTATCTGAGCAAGGTGGCCGAGATTATTGAGGTTACCGGAGAAGATATACTCCTCTGCATCAAAAACCACGGCGGCCTCGGCACTCCCAAACGCATTGGCAGCCTGGTAGAGGCCATCAAGGGTAAATTCCCTGATCTCGTCATCCATTATCATGGCCATAACACCGATGGTAATGACGTGGGCCGGATAACCGCCGCCGTCTTAAACGGGGCAGAGATTATTGACGCCGCCGATCACGCCTTCACCGGCTATTACGGCCCGCCTCCCATTCTCACCGTCATTGACACCCTGAAGGACTATGACAAAAATCCAGCCACCGTTGATGTCGAGGCGGTAATTGAGACCTCCGAGGTTCTTCGTAACGAGCGGGAGTATTATGATTATTTTGAGTCCCAGTTCAAGGGTTTCTCTCCCACCGTTCAGATTCATAAATTACCAGGCGGGGCCATGGGCTCCAGCTTTGAGCAGGCGGTAAAGGGCGGCTTTTTAGATCAAATGCCCCGCATCCTCCATGAGGAACTGCCCAAGGTACAGATTGAACTGGGTAATTGGTGGAGCGTTACTCCCGGCTCCCAGATCATCTGGACCACGGCGGTAAGTAATGTTCTGGGCGGCGAGCGTTATGGCAATCCCTCCGGCGACTTAAAAAATCTTCTTCTTGGCAAATACGGGCCTTTTCCCTTTTATCAGCCCGCCGACTGGATTTATGAAAAGGTATTCGGGCCTGAGTGGCAGGATATACTGGCCCGGGAGGGCGGTAAGGAGGATATAGAAGACATTGATCTCGAGCAGGAACAGGCCTCCCTGACTAAACGCCTTGGAACAGAGCCCACCGAGCAGCAACTGGTACTTTATCTCCAACACCCCAACGACGCGGTTGACTTCTTCAAATTTGAAGAAGAATTTGGCCATGTCTATGTCCTGCCCCCCAGTGTTTTTCTGCGGAGGGGCGGCTATCAGGTGGGAGAAACCATCCACTTCAAGGATCATTACGGCAAGGAGCATATAATAGAAATCGGCCCCAAACAATTAGATAAAAATGAGGGCAAATGGAATATCTATTTGAATGTGGATCATCAGCAGAGAATCTATAGCTTCCAGGAAGAATCCGCGGCAGCAACGGCCGCAAAGGCACCGGAAATCAGCGGCAAGGAAATCGCTGAATTAGCCCAGGCCGGCGACATGCGGGCTCCTTTCTCCGCCAATGTCTGTGATATAAAGGTGGAAGAGGGCCAGCAGGTAAAGGCCGGTGACACCCTGCTCATCATGGAGGCCATGAAGATGCAAACCCCGGTAAACAGCGAGGTAGATGGCACGGTTGGTGCAATCTTTGCCGAACTGGGCCAGTCCTTAAAGGCGGGTAACAAATTGTTGCAGATTGAGATTGACTGATTATTTTTAGACCCTTAACTGCGCTCCCGCCCTACCAAAAACGCCGGGGGCGCAGTTCATTTTTCTTGTAACAATAACCACCGGAGTGTAACTGTTCCGCAGATTACTGCCCGAGAAAGCCCTTTAATAATTTTATGCCGCTGGCAGCTGCCTTATTACTGTCATCTTTCTTTATCACCTTATCTAATTCTTCCATGACCTTTGCCTTAACTGCCTTTCGGGCCTGGGCCTTAATAAATGAAGGATCAAGGGCCACCTTTGGTCTGGCATAAGAGCCACCGATCTTAAATTTAACCGCCGTCCCGCCATTCCTCGCCACCAGCAGTTTTCTTAAGGTATTATTCCTGATTTTCTGAGCCAGAGCTTGAGAAATATTGATCTCCACCGGCAGATTAAGGGCACCATCAATATTAACTGTGCCATTGGTGGAGGCCGTTAGCCCCTGAGCACTCAAGGTGGTATCAAGCTTTATATTCCCGCCCTTTAACAGCTTAACTTTGCCGCCCATATCCTTAAAGGCGATAGTTTTGAGTTCCGGCAGGCCAAACAGCGCCGAGATGGCTTCCGTTAATGGATTCTGCTGAATAACTCCATCGGTCAGACTATAATCAGCCGTGGCGCTTAATGACCTTTTAATAGCCGCCGCCTCAAAGCCGGCCCCGGAAAAATTAATGGTTGACTGTAGACGCCCCTTGATCATATTGCCAAAGGACTGCCCCAGCCCCTGACCAAGTTTATCAATCATCAGAGCCGATAATTTCAGGTCACCGCTATAAACCGGATCAATTTTGTTGAGATCCAGCCGCAGATTATCCACCAGCCGTCCGCCGGCCACCTCCGCCTTCATCTCCTTAACATAGAACACCCCGTTTTTGAGTTCAAAGGGCAGCACAAAATTATTAATGGTTAATTTTTTATACAGGGCCTGCTCAATCTTAATCGCACCATGGGCGGTGAACGGCGGCAGAGCGGCGGCAATGGCCGTTTTAGACCCGCCCCTGGGAGCAGCCTCAGCCGGTTTTGGCGCACTCTTGGCCTTGGGCAAAGCCGCCGGCAGGGCGGCAAGATACTCAAGATTAAGCTGCTTACTGGTGATATTTAAGAGAATATCAGGACGTTTAAGGTAATTATCAACCTGTCCCTTTAATTCAACTTTTTCCTTATCCAGCTGGGTCTTGATGGTATAGACAATCTGCCTCGGAGTAAAATTCACCTGGACATCAGCCTGGGGGGTGAGCTTACCATAAATGGCCTTGATCTCCATAGTTAGCTTGCCGCGATAATCTATCCTGGCGAGATCAAAATCACGTCCCAGCTTGACCCGCATGGTCATATTGGCCTTTATATCTGTATCCGGCAGCTCCTTTTCGGCATCCCGTACTGTCAGCACCGCATCCACAACTCTTATTCTGTCCACTGTCAGAGCCAGGGGCAGAGCGGCAGCCTCCCCGGCCGTCTTTTCATGCCGGACGGCGGATGTTTTCTTCTCCTTAGGAATCAGGGAAGAGAAATTAAAGCGCCCATCGCGGTCACGGATCACCTTGATATTCGGCGAGTCTAATAAAATCTCAGTTACCCGCAGTTTTTTACGAAGAAGGGGCAGAAGATCGTAACGGATTTTAAAGGCCTTGGCATGGATAAAATCCGTCTCACCATCCTGCTCCTTAACCGCGAAATTTTTGATGGTTATGCCGCTGAACAGACTGACATTAATACTACCGATGGTCACCCGCCGTCCCAGAACCTTTTCGGCTGGCGGCACCACCAAAGTTTTTATTCGGGCATCGGTAAGATATGATTTTACAAAAATATTGAGCCCCACCACCAGAATAGCCAATAATACTGCCAACACTCCGATAATTTTCACAATTTTTTTCATCTTCACCGCCTCCTCATTTCCGTTAAACCTATATACATCCCCAAAAGGTAATGACTTCCCAATTTAGTCCATTATATATTATTGTGGTAAATTTGAATATCTATTTAACAACTAAGCCTATCAGTCTATTAGTATTTTTCACTGGCGTCCAATGGAGTTTTGTGCGTATTAACCGATCTGGTAGTTTTATACCTGGGAACAGATTGAACTTTTGCTCTCCACCAAGGGGACTTAACTCTACGCTCAACGCAGGCTCCAGACACCACGCGCACCTGAATAGTTATGATTATTACAAATTAACTCGTCGAAATTATAAACTGTATAAGGAGAAAAGCACATGGCACCATTTTTTTTAACCCCGCAAAACTCGGCTTTATTGGTGGTGGATATTCAGGATCGACTGCTGAAGATAATCAATGAACAGCAACGGGTAATTGACAATGCCGTCCTTTTACTTAAAACGGCCCATGTCCTCAAAATGCCAATTTTCAGTACCACCCAGTACGCGGCCCGCATTGGTGATTTTCCACCCGCCATCAAGGCAGAGTTAACTGAAGCGCCAATCGACAAGATGGAATTCTCCTGCTTTGGCAGCCAAAACTTTGTGAAGGCCTTGGATAATCTGTCCCCCGCCGTCAGGAGTCTCATCATTTGCGGCGTCGAAACCCATATCTGCATTTATCAAACAGTCTTGGACGGCCTGCTGGCCGGTTACCGAATGCTGGTGCCAGGCGATGCGGTTTCATCAAGAACCGCCGCTAATTATCACAGCGGTCTGCAGCGGGTTAAGCAGATCGGCGGTGAGATTGTTAATACGGAAATGGTTATCTACGAACTCTTGAAAAAGGCGGGCACCGATGAATTCAAAGCCCTGCTGCCCTTCCTGAAATAAGGTAGCAATAGTTACCAGATAAGTAGTATTAACGTTAGTTCATGATATGCCGATATAATAGATAAAATAGATAATTATCCCATATTATGACGAGTAAATCATGGATGAGCAAGAGATAGAGGAACTGCCGGACGGCCCTGTAAAGAGCCGATATCTTAAACTGACCGATATGAATTCACCAGATGATCCATCCTCCTGGTGGACGGAAGAGGATGATGCCAGTTTATTCCAGCGCGGCAGCCGGCCCATGTACAATGTCCACTGGTCAGTAGCCTGGTCAGACCTGATGATGACCATGTTTATCCTCTTCCTGGTGATGTTTGCCTACAAAAATTCCGGCCATGATTTTTTAAGCCGCAGCACCAGCGGCCGCCAGGTCGTAATAAAAAGCGCTGCCGGCCCGCTGCCGCCCAGCGGACTCGGCGAAGATATGAAAGGGGCCGGCTCACGGCAGCAGGTAAGACAATCCGTGACCAGGATGTACGACTTCAGTAAGATATTTATAAAAGAGAACAGGCTGCGGAATTTTGCCGCCATTAACCTTACTCCGAATCAGGCCATAAAAATAATCCTCACCGGCGATTTATTATTTGATCCCGGCCAGGCGAATCTCAAACCAGCGGCCCGCCGCTCCCTGCAAAAAATGGCACCCCTCCTGGCTTATACCCCCTATCACGTTGAGGTGGTCGGTCATACGGATAACATCCCCATTCGTTCCACTTATTTCCCCAGTAACTGGGAACTTTCCGCGGCCCGGGCCGCGGCAGTGGCCCGCTTCCTGATCACCAGCATCGGCCTGCCGCCGGATAAGATCAGTATTGCGGGACGGGCCAGTTTTCAGCCCATAGTAAAAAATGACAGCGCTGCCCACCGGGCCCTTAATCGACGGGTGGAAATAATTATTTCCCGAACAGGCGCGAAACCACGATTATTCTACGGCAATACCGAAAATCTAATCCCTGATACCAAACATTCACTATGAAAAACGCCATGCCCAGAAAAAATATTATCGGACTGACAATATGTATTATCATCTTTACCATTGGCTTCACCCTGCATGGTAATATTGCCCTCTATATTAATATATCCGGCCTGTTCATCGTCATCGGCGGAGCCGCCGTAGCCGCTCTCATCAGTTATCGTCTGGAACGGCTGCAGATTATCAGCAAGGTAATCATTTCCGCCTACACCAAGAGGCCAAAAGATCCCAAGGAGATTGTCGAAATTCTAGTAAACTTAGCGGTAAAGAGTAAATTTGAGGGCCTCATTTCCCTGCAAAAAGACGAAAAGGAATCATCAATTCTCTTTCTGCGCGGAGCGCTGGGCCTGCTGGTTGACGGCTATTGCGGCCAGGAGATCCGCAGTCTGTTAACCGGAGAAATGCGTTTTTTCCAACACCGCAGGGAGGCATGCGAGCAGGCCCTGAGAAATATCGCCGATTTCTTACCAGCCTTTGGTTTGGTGGGGAGTGTCGTTGGTCTCATCGGCATGTTATCTGGAATTGGCGATACCCAAACCATCCTGACCACCGTCCCCATAGCCCTGACCTCTACTCTCTACGGTATTGTCTTTGCTAATTTCTTTTTCCTGCCCTTTGCTGCCAACGTCCGGGAACACACCAACCGGGAGCTTTTGCTCCAAAAAATTATCATGGAGGGCGTAATTGCCATCGAGAGCGAGTTAAACCCCAGGATATTAGAACGCAAATTAAAATCCTTTCTGACCCCCGCCGCCCGTCATGGGCATATGGTGTCGCTCCGTAAAATCCAGCAGCGTTTCCATATTAATAATATCCCGGCCCAGCCAGCCAGATCGGCTCCAGCCAACAGCCAACAGGCATAATCCTTATTGATTTGTAACTATTCAGCGTGGTGCATAAAGTAACAATAACCCCAGAGCGTAACTGTTCAGCAGTGCTCCAGGTTCGTTCATTTAGGCATTCGAAGCATACTTTGGTATTCGAGAAGGCCTAAATGGGCGAAGATGGGGTGCTGCTGAATAGTTACATTGATTTTTTCATTCTTATATGTCTACAATAATAACGAGAGACATAATTATCCCGTCACGAATGAGAATCATCCCCCAAATTGACCAGCAGGGAAAAGGCTTATGAAAACCAACATAAATAATTTTTTTAAGGAACGCCGTTCTCATGAACGTCTGCCCAAAGAGGCGGTAATATCCTACTGCCTCTTTGAAGAACTGCCCCTCTCGGCCAGCAGACGCCAGGGGAAATTATGTGATTTCAGCGGCGGCGGAGTCCGTTTTTTGGCCGCGGAGCCATTTACCAAAGGCACCCAGCTTGTTTTAGAACTGACCTTTAAAGGCTGGCGGGCCGCTGACCAGAACTGGCTGTGGACAGGTAATAATACCGACGCGGGTATCCTCAAGGCCCTGGGGGCCGTCATGTGGTGCGCCTCCACACCGGATAAAGAACAGTTTGAGTTAGGAGTGCGGTTTACCGGCTGTTTACATGATCAGAGCCACCAAGAGGCTATATAAAAAAGCAGATAAATTAGAAGTCGGAGAGTTGGAGACAGTTATGACACAAGAGACCATACCGGAAGTAACTCTGGAGATTTGCAGCGGTTTTTTTAGAATCCCCACCAAGGATATTGTCTATAATATCAAGGTAATTTCGTCAGATACGCCCAGCACGACCAGGGTGATAGAAAAAATAATCGAGGTTGAGAAAGCGCCTGCTCCTCCCCAGCCTGAACCGGCAGCGGCAGTCCAGCCCTCCCCCGCCGTTACCCCTGAACCGGCGGCTCCTGTAGAGACACCAGCAGTATCCGCCCCCTATATAGATGATTATTATCAACAGGCGCTTACCAGCATCGGTGATGGACTAAAGCAGCCAGAGAGCGAGGCCCCGGAAAGTTGGGCCGCCGCCCTGAACGGCCTGCAGGATCTATCCGAGATGGCCAATGAGCTCCAGGAGGTCTTGAGAGCTATAACCCCCGTTGCCGTTAGTTCTGAGAACAACAATGACTCTGCCGCCGGCATCAAGGAAATTATCTCCATGATTAATAACGCCGGGGGCCAAGCACCGGCTTCAACGGCCACAATTACCCGCTACCTGTTTAATTTCGATGCCGTTTTCCAAACTATATATGAACTCTGTACCAATGAGACGGTGAAAGAGCATGTCCAGAAGGCTAGGGCCAAGGCTGAAGAGATCTTCGACAAAAATAAGTTTTATGATCTCATCAGTCCGCGGGCGTCCTCTCTTAAAGAGGATGATGGCTTCCTCTCATTCCCCATGAGCGAGATATTTAACAGTCTGCTCGGATCCTGCTCTGACAAAAAGACCGCTAATCTCTTAAAAAAAATGGATCAACAGCAGGCAGATATTTTCCTAGATCAATTCCTGCCCCTTGAGGTTCCTCCCACTGAAGAAGCAGCGGTTTCCACTCCGGCAGCAAAAGGCAAGGCGCCCGTGGACAGCACCAAGTTACTAAGCCGGATAAAAGAAAAACTAACGGCCCTTAATCTTTCGTCTTCAGCTACCGGAGGTGAATCAGACCTGAGTGAGGCCATCGGCGATGCCATTAATATCGCGGCCAGCATCAGCTATGATGCGCAAGAGATCAAAAAGACCGCCGCCGTAGCCGGTAAATTTATCGGTCTGCCGTTAAGAACGGCTGCCGTATTGATTAAAGAATTACAAGAGATTAAGGAAAAGACCCCAGCTCTCACTATTGCTGAGGGGTTGGCCCAGGCTCACGAGACAGCAGACCATTTCAGCAGCCAAGAAAGCAGCACTCTAAAAGAGGAACTAACCCCGGAACCTGAAGAGATTGACGATGAGGATGCCGGTTCCGGTGAAGCCAGTCAGGACGACATTGACCGCTTGCTCGAAGAAATGGGCTAAATATGATATTTAAAAATTGAATTTTTCAAAAAAGGTTTTAATATATAACGAACCTGCCTCAAACAGCAGGTTTTTTTTTGGCCGAAACCATGTTCATTCCCATTGGGCCGGAGAGTGAACATAAATGTTATTGGTTTAATTTTACCATTAATGATTTAATTGCCCTGAAAATAATTATGACTAAGAAAAAGAGTAACCCAATCTGGAAATTCTTCACCTCTGTCAAGCTGGCTCTTTTCTGCCTATTTACCCTGGCTGGGGCCTCCATAATCGGCACAATCATCCCCCAAAACGAAAGCGTGGGCCGCTATATAGAACTTTACGGCCCCAGTACCGCTAAATTTTTCCAACTGCTTGACATCCCCAACATGTATGATTCATGGTGGTTTCTGGCCCTGCTGGCCCTTTTTGCCACGAACCTTACCATCTGTACCATTGACCGTTTCCCCCATCTATGGAAATTGGCCACCATGGATAACCTGAACACAAAACTTGACCGCTTGCGGAAGATGGGGATGCGGCGGGTCTTTAGCGCCGGCAGCAATACTCAGGAAGCCGTCAGCGAAGTTCAGACTGTTATGGCCCAGGCGGGTTGGAAGACTAATCAACGCCAGGTTGAGGGCGGCACCCTGCTCTTCTCCCAAAAAGGCTCCTGGACCAGACTGGGGGTAATCGTGGTTCATGTCAGCATCCTGCTAATTTTTGTCGGGGCATTGGTTGGGAAGTTTTATGGTTACAAGGCCAGTGTAATGATTCCAGAGGGCAGCAGTACCGATGTCGTGTACCGGTCAACCCCGGAACATCCCCCCATCCCGCTGGGCTTCACCGTTAGATGTAATAAATTTCTTCTTACCTATTATGACACCGGTATGCCCAAGGAATTCCGTTCCGATTTAATCATCCAGCGGAACGGCAAAGTAGTTAAAAGAAAATCAATTGTGGTAAACGATCCCTTACAATATGCCGGTTTGACCTTCTATCAGGCAAGTTATCAGGCCATTAACGGCCAATTCATAGCCCAGTTGAGCAATGAAAAAACCAAGGCCCGGCAAAAATTTATTCTCCAATACCCCACCAGCCAGGCCATAAAGTGGCCGGGCAAAAATATCAGTTTCGGTATAGTTGATGTCTCCGGCCCTGACATGATGCGCCGCTTCCAATACAAAATCTGGTTCTCCGACGGCAAGGGCCAGCCCTCAACCTTCTGGATGAAGCAGGGTGGTTCCGTCCAGATTAAACGGCCAGGCAATAATTTTATATTAACGGTTAGTCCACGCTTTGCCACCGGCCTGCAAATTGCAAAAGATCCCGGGGTCTGGATTGTCTATACCGGCTGCATAATGATGATTCTGGGCTTAATCGTTATCTTCTTTATATCGCACCGCCGTATATGGGCCTTTGTATCTGATGAAAAAGGGCAAACCAACATCCTGGTCTGCGGCCAGAGCAACAAAGATAAGATTGGATTTGAAAAGACTATGCACTCTCTTTACAAGAGATTTGCCACAAGTCAATTAATCGTCGAGGATAAATCATGAACAGCAGTCAATTACTAAATTTTACCACCTTCGCCTATCTGACAGCCTCAATACTCTATATTGCCATCTTCGTCTTTCGGGCCGAGAAACTGGGCAGGCTGGCGACAATCATCACCCTGGCCGCCTGGCTGGTGCAGACCGGCGGCATCGGTCTGCGCTGGGTAGAATCGTATCAGATGGGATATGGCCACGCCCCGTTATCCAATATGTATGAGTCCCTGGTCTTTTTTGCCTGGGCCATTGCCATAATTTATCTATGGCTGGAGTGGAAATTTAAGACCCCGCTTATCGGCGCCTTCGCCATCCCCTTTGCCTTTTTCAGCATGGCCTACGCCTCTTTTTCCACCCAGTTCGGTTCAGAAATCAAGCCCCTCATTCCCGCTCTGCAGAGTAACTGGCTTATCGGCCATGTGGTTACCTGTTTTATCGGTTACGCCTCCTTTGCCGTAGCCTGCGGCCTGGGAATTATGTATCTCTTGAAAGATCATCACGAAAGAAATAAAAAAGAGAAAAAGAGTTCCGGGACAAGCATAATAGATAATCTACCTGCGCTGCCAATAATTGATGATGCTGTTCATAAGACCATTATCTTTGGTTTTGTCTGGTTGAGTACGGGGATTATCGCCGGAGCCATCTGGGCCAATGAGGCCTGGGGCACTTATTGGAGCTGGGATCCAAAGGAAACCTGGTCACTAATCACCTGGTTCCTTTACGCCGCGGCCCTGCACGCCCGGCTGGTCAGGGGCTGGAAGGGACGACGCATAGCCTGGATAGCCGTCTTGGGATTCATAAGTGTCATCTTCACATATTACGGGGTAAACTTCCTGCTTTCCGGCCTCCACAGTTACGGCAGTCAATAA
>CAZZJP010000026.1:0-14005 GCA_964654555.1 uncultured Desulfobulbia bacterium | reverse complement strand
AGGCTCTGGCTCCTAAATACATTAATAAAATCATTGTGGCCAAGCTGGATACCAGTCGGAATCCTCAAACCGCGTCTTTTTTTAGTATTCGCGGGGTGCCGAGCTTCCTTTTCTTTAAGAATGGGGGGCTTGTTGAGCAGATAGCGGGCGCAGTTTCCGAGGCTGTACTTGAGCAAAAAATATCTTCCCTCGTATGAGCGGCTAAGCCGGCCTTGTCCTTCAAAGAATTTAAACCGCTTGAACGGAGTGTTTGGCGCCGTAGTACCGACGGCCTGTGATCTGGCGTTGTCTTCTCCCCGTTTTGCGGAATTAATCCCCTTCAATTAAATATAAGACCAAAATAATATTTTGCGGCCCTTCTGCTTTAATTTCTAACGGCAGACCTTGGGCATACCAGAAATTTTCTCATCTCTACCTGGAAAAATAAAAAATTATGTTTGAAACAGAATGTGAGCAGGCCCCAGCACTACCCATGATTGGCGGTCCGTATCAAAAGTTTTTCAAGAAAATTGTCACCGGCGGTGTTCTGCTCCTGTGCACTACTATGCTGGCCTTGTTGTGGAGTGGCATGGCGCCCGAGCATTATCAACATTTCTGGCATACGCCGCTGTCTATAAGTGTAGGTTCGTTAAGTATTACCAAGAGCTTACTTCATTGGATTGATGAATTACTGATGGCGCTCTTTTTCTTCACCGTGGGGCTTGAAATTAAACGGGAAATCATGATCGGCGAGCTTTCTTCCTTCCGTAAGGCGGTATTACCGGTGGCGGCCGCTGTTGGGGGCATGTTACTGCCGGCGGTCATATTTTATATCTTTAATTATAATACTGAGACCGCGGCGGGCTGGGGAATTCCCATGGCCACTGATATCGCCTTTGCTCTGGCCGTTTTAAGCCTGGTCAAGAACCGGGTGCCGTACGGAGTGAGGATTTTCCTCTCAGCCCTTGCTATTGCCGATGACATGGGGGCGGTTCTGGTTATCGCCATTTTCTATACCAAGTCAATTGCCTGGGAGTATTTTATCATTGCCGCCGTCTGTCTTGTCCTGCTGGCCATTGCCAACCGGCTGTGGATCAGACATACTCTGGTTTATGCTGTCCTCGGGGCCGGAGTCTGGTTTTCTTTTATGGCGGCAGGTATTCATGCCACCGTTGCCGGTGTGGTGGTGGCTATGTTCATTCCGGCCCGCGGCCGCTATGATACCGATTGTTTTCTGCGTGTGGTAAAGAAGGCTCTCAGCCGCTTTAATTGCCGGATGGGGGATTGCGGGCGAACTATTCTTCTCGAACAATCCCATTTAAATGCGGTACAAAATATAGAAAATGCCTGTGTAAAGACCATTACCCCCCTGCAGCGTCTCGAACATTTTCTCGGCAGCTGGGTGAGTCTGCTCATCCTGCCGCTTTTTGCCCTGGCCAACGCCGGGATGCATATTGATTTGAATACGCTCTATTCCACGCTGTCCGCCCCTCTGTCCCTGGGCATTATTTTTGGTCTAACCCTGGGGAAACCACTGGGTATTTTTATCTTTACTTTTGTTACCGCCAAGCTTCTCAAGACTCCCCTGGCCCAGGGCATGAATTGGGGCCATATTCTCGGTATAGGCATGTTGGGCGGTATAGGATTTACCATGTCTATTTTTATTACAGGCCTTTCTTATAGCAACCCTGATTTTCAGGAAATGGCCAAGGCTGGTATTTTAACCGCAACTGCCCTGTCGTCCATCATCGGGCTAATTGTTCTGACTGCCTTGTCTAAGAAACGGAAGAAAACGGTTAGTTAGATCCTGCTGTGTCCTTGACCCCAGGAGGGGGATTGCCGTATTGGAAAATGATTATGATGCTGATCAGGATAAAAAATATTGAAAAGGCAAGGTAAGTGGCGGTCATAACCGGCGAGGTAAAAACAGGTATGGGCCAGAACTGAAAATAAAAGATGCGGAAGGCTGATATTGTAAAGGCGGTAAAGGCCGCTACTGTCATGGCGGTTAACATCCCGCCTATTTTGCTGCCATACCTGTCTAACCATATTGCCAGGCCTGGAATAATTCCCAGCAGGCCGACTATCCTGTATTCATAGGATATAGTTCCAAAACACATTCCCTGAATAAACATGGCCATGGCAAAGGGCAGGCTGATGGCTCGGAAGAGTTCCGCGGCCCGTTCTTTGCCATTTACTGATTTCAGCCTAATGAGTATTATTATCAATATGGCAGAAACTATCTGGAGCGATTTAGCTGCCCAGGCAGGCATCAGCAGCATGAAACTTATTCCCGTTGGCCTGGCCCGAATTTCATAATGTTGAAGACTGGGCCAGTACTCTTTGAGTTCCGGCAGATAAAATAAGATGCTGGCCGCGACCACCAATAATGGCAGAATATGGTATATACGCTCTTTTCTTCGGGCGGCGCAGAGGGCGGCAAGACAAAATGTGCCAAGGAATGGCAAGGCGCTCCATTTTATGGCGGCTAGAATCCCAGCCCCTGAAGAATAGAGCCATGCTCCTCGTTTATGGCATAAAACATTATATATAAGCAGCAGGTAGCAGGTGGCGCTGAGGAGATCGAACTGCCCTCTTTCGAGGTGGGCAAAGCCCAAAGGGGTATAAAAATAGAGAAGAATATCCACGAAGATTATCTGCCATATATACGAGCCCAGGCCGCTGAACCATAAAACGAGCCCTGAGACAGTAAGCAGGAGAGAAAATGTAGCGATATCGTGAGTAATAAGGGCTTGATAATAAGGAAGCCTGGTGAGCGGGGAGATTAAACGGTTGGCGAAGGGCGGGTAATTCGGCCGTCGGCCAAGGGGGTCTCTGTAAGCCGGATTGCGCGGGTTATATTCATTCTGGCCATGCTGGAGGGCGAGAGATGAAAAATATACCTGGGCAAAATCCGCTCCCAAGGCCCCGTAACCCTGGCCGTTGGCGGCTGTTCCCGGTACCGGTAAAAAGCCGTAATAAGGCATTTGGCTGGTTGGCACCGCCTGGCCGTTACTTAACAGTTTGATCTTGTACTGCATGTCGTTAAAAAACAGACAACCCAGAACCGCCAGGACAGAGCAGAAGATGAATATGTTGAACAGCCTTTTTTTATCTTGCGGCCAAATGAGCATGGGAGATGGTAGTTGTGGATGTTTGGTAAGAATTCAAAGTTTCACCATGTTAATGATGGCACAAACGACATTGTCCGTCAAGCGACTCCTCTTATCTTTTATGGTTCTGCCGCACAGTTACAATTTTTGTTTGGCATCTCTATGGAAAAGGATGTATCGTCATTCAACGATGGAGGATGGGGCTGGCCCGCTATGCTGATCTGCCTGTGTCGCTTATTCTGCCCTGCAAGTGGATTTTCCCTTAACCATCATGTAACTTATGCTGTGGTTATTGTTACTTCTATGTATCACGTTGAATAGTTACATCACCATCTTGGTTTATTATGATTTTTTTGCGTAAACAGTGGAAAAAAGTTGTTGCCGCCACCAATGAGGTTGACCTCACCTTTTTGCTGTTACGTGTTTTTAGTCTTATCGGCGGCATTTCCTGGCTCCTGGTTGTTCATCTTCCCCAGCGTGAAGAGACTGTTTTGTTTAAGTCTCTTATCTTCTTTTTTGTTTACAGTCTGCTTTGCTACCTGGTTATTTTTTTTAAACCGGCCTATTTAAAAAAGGTGTATCTGGCCTCTCTGGTTCTTGACCTAATTTTTCTGTCAAACCTGATCCACACGGAAACGAATTTTGTCAGCAGCTTTTTCCTGGGTTATTACCTTCTTCTCTGTCTGCATACCATCTATTTCGGTCTTGAATTCGGCTTAATTGTCGCGGCTGTTTCCGCTGTCTGTTACAGTATCAGCATTATTTCTGTACCCGCCCATATCGAATGGACTGATCTGGCTGTGCGGATCGGCTTTCTCTTTTTCATCACCATACCCGTGGGGCTGATAACTGAAAAGGCCAAACGTGATAAGAAAAAAATAGAAAATTTTAATAAAACCCTTGAAAGTACGGTTGATCAACGTACGGAAAAAATCAGGGCTTTACTTGATAAGGAACGCTATCTACAGGAAATTCTCAACACGGTTGCCCACATAAATAAGCTGCTGATTATCTCGCCAAACCTTGTCAGTCTGTTAGAAAGCTCCTGCGTTCGATTTGTGCAACACGGCCATTATGGTTTCAGCTGGATCGGCCTGTTGGAAAATAACGTAATCAAGACAATTCATACCTCGGAGGTTGAGGGCAGTCCCCTTGTTAATCCGCCCTATGATGTTTTTGATGCCGATAGTCTTTTCTACTCAAGTTCCGCGGCCCAATGTATCAGGCATAACCGAATAGTGATCCACCAGAATGTTATTGGGGCGGCGGATCAGAACCATTGGCGTGACCGGGCCGCTATGAAGGATTTTCAGGCAATAATCAGTCTGCCGCTGCGTGCCCCTCAGTCTGGTGAATCACTCGGGGCTTTGAGTATTTACACTTGGCGAGAAGAAGGTTTCGCGCCGGAAGAGCAGGAAATGCTGGCCGATCTGGCCGGGGATATCAGCTTTGCCATTGACTCCTTCAGACAGAGGAAATCAGTGACAAGACTCACCGCCGAGCGGGCGGCCAATTACGAAGAAACGATTTTTTCCTTTGTTGATATGATTGAGCAGAGAGATACCTATACGGCGGGGCATTCCGAGCGTGTCGCCAATTATTGTCAACTTATTGCCCGGGAAATGGGCTTTGAATTTGAGGATATAAAGAAGGTCTACAAATCTGCCATCCTTCATGACATTGGCAAGATTGCCACCCCTGATTCAGTCCTGCTTAAACCAGGCAAATTGACCACCCTTGATTATGACTTGATTAAACTGCATCCCGTTGCCGGTTATGAGATGCTTTCAAAGATTGAGATGTATAAAGAATTAGCCGTGATAATTCTGCATCATCATGAAAGGTACGATGGCAAGGGCTATCCGGACGGCCTGCGGGGAGATGACATTCCACCACTTTCAAGAATTATGACGGTGAGTGATGCCTTTGACGCCATGACTACCAACCGTATATATAAAGCGAGAAAAGAAATTTCCCAGGCCCTGGATGAACTGCGGTATTTCAGCGGTTCTCAGTTCCATCCTGAGGTTGTGAAGGCGGCTGTCAAGGTGCTGTCAGGCATTAAAATTTCCAAGAGTATAAACCAACTCCCGGTAACTAATCTCGAGAAGAAAAGGTTTTCCTACTTTTTTAATGATAAACTCACCGGGCTGTATAATGAGGTTTATCTGAAAAGCATCTTAAACAACTTAGATTTGAATCACTATACCTGTATGTATATGCTGCATCTTTTGAATGTGCCGGAATACAATAAACTTCACGGCTGGGATCAAGGTAATCAGTTTTTCAAGAAGTTTGCCGCTGAATTACAGGCAGTTTTTCCTGAAAGTATAGCTTTCAGAGTTTATGGAAATGATTTTGTCCTTATCTCTCCTCAGCATTTTAAGGTGGATAGTAAAATGCTGAACGATTTTAAATGCGTTTCTAACAGCGAAATCCAGATTGAGGTCAGACACGCCAAGCTCCTGGCAGGTAAGGCATACACCATTGACAAATTAGACAGGCTGGAGGTTTTGCCCGTTGCTTTCAGACAGCCAATGAGTGAGGCAACCAAGGGCTTGTATGAAACTCGTGTTGGTAAGAGCGCTTGAGCGGAGACTCCAACTCGAGGTAAGCACAGCCTCCGAACTGGACTAGTGCTGCGCAGTTACACTCTGGCGGCTGTTGCTGCCTTTAGACATCAAGCTGAATAGTTATGTTTTGTGTTTTAAAAGCTTTCCCCTTAGGTTATATTGGCGGCCACCAATCGTAAGAGCGGGAAAACCGCGTTGACAATGAGTTGGTGCTGGCAATTTATTCTGGTTATAAGACAAATAGGAGATCTAATATGAGCAGTTCATGTGGAAGTTGCAGCAGTCAAAGCGCCAGTTGTGGCTCCGGGCCCTCGCAGTCTGATATGCAGGCCCAGATCGCCCAGCAGGAAAATGAGATCAAGGTCTCACTTGGTAAGATCGCCCACAAAATTCTGGTAATGAGCGGCAAGGGCGGGGTTGGTAAGAGTACGGTCTCTACCAATCTGGCCCTTGGTCTCGCTAATCGTGGTTTTAAAGTCGGTTTAATGGATGTGGATCTCCATGGCCCGGATGTCTGCCGGATGCTTAATTTGAATGAAAATTTAAAAGATGCCTCCATGGAGCAGGGCGCTCTCGTACCTACCATGCGGGTAGGCGATAATCTCAAGGTTATATCGCTCGAGTACATGATGGAGGATCGTGATGATCCCATTATCTGGCGCGGGCCTTTAAAAATTCAGGCCATTCGCCAGTTTATCGCCGATATGGACTGGGGTGAGCTGGATTATCTTATTATTGATGCCCCTCCAGGCACTGGTGATGAACCCCTGACTATCGCTGACACCATTAAGGACGCCCAGGCCCTGGTGGTAACTACCCCTCAGGATGTCGCCCTGGCCGATGTCAGAAAATCGATCAATTTCTGCAACCATGTCAAGATGAAAATAATTGGCCTGGTGGAGAATATGAGCGGTCTCATCTGCCCCCATTGCAATAATGTGGTGGAGGTCTTTAAGAGCGGCGGCGGTGAGCGTACCGCCAAGGATTTTGATATTAATTTTATGGGTCGTATTCCCATGGATCCCATGGTGGTTATCGGCGGTGATGAGGGCAGCCCTTACCTGACTTCCACCAACAGCAGCCCGGCGGTTACCGCCTTTGGGGCCTTGATTGATAACGTGGTTAAGAATACCCCTGCTGCTCCGGTTTCTCTCAATGTGGCGGAAGGCGGCTGCGCCTGCGGCGGTACCTGCGACTGCAATTCCTAAAGGATCTTTGGGCCTGGGAGATAGAATATGATTGTCAGACAGATCGTGGTTGGTTCCATGAGCGTGTGCTGTTATGTAATCGGCTGCTCTGAAACCAAAGTTGGGGCGGTGATTGATCCGGGCGGCTCCATAGATAAAATCAAGGCCGCGGTAGCGGCGGAACAACTAAATATTAAATATATTATCAACACCCACGGGCATCCCGATCATGTCTGCGCCAATGGGCCTTTAAAAGAGGCCTGGGGGGCGGAGATTATTATGCATGAAGATGATGGCGCCTTTTTTGCCCGCCCGGAAACGAAGGAATACTTTTCCATCCTGGGGCTGCCTGAGTCGCCGCCGCCTGATAAGCTGGTGCGGGACGGTGACATTATCAGTCTGGGGAAGGAGAATCTATTGGTGATTCATACCCCTGGTCATACCCCCGGCAGTATCTGTCTCTATAATCAGCCGGATCTCTTCACCGGTGATACCCTCTTCGTGGGCGGGGTGGGCCGTACCGATTTCCCCGGTGGTTCCATGGAGGAGCTTAATCGTTCCATTCAGGAGCGTATCCTGACCATGCCTGAAGATTCCATTGTCTGGCCCGGACACGGTTATGGCGGCGACAGCTCCACCATTGGCATTGAGAAACGCTCTAATCCTTATTGCACTGGGGAGTTATAAGCCGTGCGGGAGATAGTTCTTGGTACTGCCGGTCATGTGGATCATGGCAAGACCAGTCTGGTCAGGGCTCTTACCGGCATTGAGACCGACCGGCTGCGGGAGGAGAAGAAACGCGGTATCACCATTGAGCTGGGTTTCGCTTTTCTGGATCTGCCCTGTGGGCATCGTCTCGGTATTATTGATGTGCCGGGGCATGAGAAGTTTGTTAAGAACATGGTGGCCGGGGCCGTTGGTATTGATCTGGTAGCCTTTGTGGTGGCCGCTGACGAGGGGATTATGCCCCAGACCAGGGAGCACTTTGAGATCTGCAGCCTGCTTGGGGTGCGCCAGGGCCTGATTATCATCACCAAAATCGACATGGTGGAGCCCGATTGGCTGGAGATGGTGGAGGAGGATATTCGGCAGTATTTTGCCGGCAGTTTTCTGGAGGATGCCCCTTTGCTAAAGGTTTCATCGGTAAGCGGCGAGGGAATTGAGGAGGTCAAGACGAAACTCAATCGTCTTGTGGCGGATTCTGATTTGACTGCTGTCTCCGGGCCATTTCGGCTTCCCGTTGACCGGGTTTTTTCCATGAAGGGCTTCGGGGCGGTGGTAACCGGCACCTCTATTGCCGGCCGGGTGGCCGTGGGGGATGAGATTGAACTCTACCCCCAGGGCGGCCGGGGCCGGATTCGGGGTATCCAGATTCACGGCCAGGAGATGGAGGAGGTGGAGGCCGGTCATCGTACGGCCATTAACATCCAGGGCCTTGATATGGATGACATTCATCGGGGTGAGGTTCTGGCCACGCCCGGCTGTCTGCGGCCTTCCTATATGCTGGATGCCGAATTTACCTATCTCTCCAGTAACAAAAAAAATTTAAAGAACCGGGCGCGGGTCAGGGTGCATCTCGGTACTGCCGAGATCATGGGCCGGTTGGTCTTGCTGGAGCAGGAGGAGGGGGCTCCAGGCGATGTTTTAAATGTCCAGATTCTTCTTGAGGAGGCGGCTGCGGTCTGGCCCGGCGACCGTTATGTGGTACGATCATATTCGCCGGTATTTACCATTGGCGGCGGCACGATTCTAAATCCCCGCGCCAGCCGTAAACGCCGCCGTTTCAGAGATGAGAATTCGCAAATTTTCCAGGCCTACCGGGCCGAAGCCGATGAACTGGCTATATTTCATCTCGATGAAAGCGGTATAAACGGCCTGACCTATAATGATCTGGAGATCCTCACCGGGGTCTTTGGTAAACGTCTGAGCAAGGTGCTGCGCCAGCCCCTGTCGCAGCGCCGTATATTGTTGGTCGATTCGGAACGGCAGTGGTATGTCGGGGCTCGAATCATGGTTGTCCTTGAGAATAAGTCCGTCGAGATTGTTAAACAGTTCCACCAAGATAACCCCTTGAAGGAGGGCATGGGCAAGGAGGAGCTTCGTTCCCGCCTGCAGCAGGGGATGGAGCCGAGACTCTTTCAACTCCTGCTAAATAATTTAACCAAGCTCGGCACTATTGAGCAGGAGCAGTCTCTGGTACGTTTAAGTGGTCATGAAGTAGCCATGGCCGCTGATGTCAGTGGGATTCAGTGCGAGATTGAGGAGATGTTCCGGGCAGCAAAGCTTAACCCGCCCACCATTAAAGAGGTTATGGCTAATTTTAAGGGGCAGCCCGAAAAATTACTGCGGGAAATTATTGAGATTCTGCTCCGTGACAACCGCCTAAAGCGGATAAGTGGTAATCTCTATTTTCACCGGCAATGCCTCGTTGATCTGGAGAGTCGTCTGCGAGCCGTGCTGGAGCGTGACGGCGAGATTGACGCCCAGGGATTTAAGGCCTTGACCGGCCTGTCCCGGAAATTTTCTATTCCCCTGCTGGAATATTTTGATCGTCAAAAACTTACCATCAGGGTGGGAGATAAACGGGTGTTGCGTTGACGGTCAGAGGCCGCAAGACTGATGTAACTTTATGGTACTGCTGGACAGTTACGCTCTGTGATTATTGTTACTTCTATGCACCACGCTGAATAGTTGCACTTTATGAAATTATTTATTGATAATGATTTAGCAAGGTTGTCGTGGCGGTGGCGGCGTGTTATTTTTACCGTCCTGCTTCTCAGCCTCTGCTGTCTGCCGGCGCTTGCCGCTCCAATGGCCGGGGCCGCTGCTGGAAAAGCCGTACTGCGCGATGTGGTGGTGACAAATTCCAGCCATGACCTGCTTCTTTACCTGCGGGTGGAGAACGCCTTTAAGACTGAGTTGCTCACCGGGGTACAGAACGGCCTGCCGTTGATCTTTTCTTTTCAGATCAAGCTGGATATGGAGCGTGGTACCTGGTTTAACAAGGAAATTTACAGCGGTACGGTTAAGCATACCCTGCTCTATGATAATCTTAAAAAGCAGTACACTGTAATTACGGCCGAGAAATCAGCTGCCTTTATTACCACTAAACTGTCCGAGGCTGAACGGGTGATGGCGCAGCTTAACGGGGTTGAGATCGTCCCCCTGAGCGCCCTGGAACCTGACCGCCATTATATACTTCAGGCCAGGGTGGTGGTGGAAAAAAAGAGTCTGCCCTTTAGTTTCAGCTATTTAATTCCCTTCTCCTTCTGGAACCTGGAAACGGACTGGTATTCAGTTGAATTCCGTTATTGACCAGCATACCCTGGCCCTTCGCCGCCGGAAAAAGAGACGCCTGATCCGTTATGTGATTTTGGCCTGCCTATGTCTTTTTCTCTTCTTCACCTATCTTGAGAGCCGGGTTTTTCAACTTGGGGAAGTACCCTTCCCGGTGAGCGGCAATGTTCTGGTCTTTGCCCTGATCAATATAAATGTGGTGCTTCTTCTTCTCATGGCCTTTCTGGTAATGAGGAATCTGGTGGAGTTAGTCTTTGAGCGCCGCAGGAGGGTTATTGGCACCAAGCTTCGAACCCGGCTGGTAGTTTCTTTTGTTTCCCTGTCTTTGGTACCCACGACCCTCCTTTTTTTTGTGGCCCTGCAATTTGTCTCCACCAGTATGGATTATTGGTTTAATATAAACGTTGATCGTTCTCTCTCCGCCTCCCTGAATTTGGCTCAGGAGGTCTATCAGGATACGGCCCGGCAGGTAAAGCGGCGGGCGGCGGAGACGGCGGTGGAGCTGGCCGCCCTGGGGATTAAGACCCCGCGCTGCCAACAATTGCTCAAGCGGCGGCTGGGACAGTATGGTTTAAGCGGCCTGACCGTGCTGACGGTGAATGGCAAGCCCAAATGGCAGATCTGGGATAAAAAAGCCGGGAGCCCTCCGGCTATTTTCGAGGGTTCCAGGCATCGGGTCTTAAAAGGCGGGGCGTTTACCGTTACCCAGACAGTGGCGGGCGGTGAGCTGGTGAATGGTCTGGCCTCCTTCAAGACTGCCGCCGGCGGCTCATATACCCTGGCGGCCTCTCTGCTTATTCCCAGGAAGCGTTTAGAACGTATGGAGATAATCTCCAAGGGTATTGAGGGTTATCGTCAGCTTCTCCTCTTAAAGAAGCCCTTAAAGAGCAGTCTGCTCCTCATGCTGCTCATTGTCACCCTGCTTATCATCTTCAGCGCCATCTGGTTCGGTTTCTATGTGGCCGGCGGTCTGACCCGGCCCATTGATAAACTGGCCGCCGCCATCCAGCGGGTGGCGGGCGGTGAGCTGGATTTTGTTCTGGAGAAGGATACCGAGGATGAGATGGGACGTCTCTTTGACGCCTTTAACCGGATGACTAAGGATCTGTTGAGCAGTAAACGGCAGGTGGAAGAGGTCAATAAGGCCTTAAAAGAGATCAATATTGAGACTGAACAACGCCGCCGTTACACCGAGATAATCCTGCAGAATGTCACCGCCGGGGTTATTTCCTTAGACTCTAACGGCCGGATAAATATGATTAATCATTTTGCCGAGGAGTTGCTGAAAATTAACCATAGTGAGGTCTTAAATAAGCATTATAAAACGATTCTGCGCCTCAGTCATCTTTCCATCCTTGAGAATTTTTTTGTGGAGCTGTCGCAGTCCGGTAAGTCTACCATCCAGCGGCCTTTAAGGATTACCGTCAATAATGAGGCCCTTTCTCTACTGGTTAATTTTACCCGCTTAGAGGATGATGAGGGGCGGCCCCTTGGCGTGGTTATTGTCTTTGATAACTTAACTGAACTGGAAAAAATTCAACGCATGGCCGCCTGGCGGGAGGTGGCGAGGCGCATAGCTCATGAGGTAAAGAATCCTTTAACTCCTATTCAGTTGTCGGCCCAGCGTCTGCGTAAGCGCTATATGGAACGCCTGGGCGATGACGCGGAGGTCTTTGATCAATGCACCAGGACGATTATCAAGCAGGTGGATGAATTAAAGCATTTGGTGAGTGAATTCTCCAACTTTGCCCGGATGCCGGCGGTGAAGAAGGCCTTAAACGATGTGGTGGCCCTGGCTCGTGATGTTCTGGTTCTCTATGAGGTGGCCCATCTGGAGATCAACTTTAAGCTCATTGCCGCTGAAGTGAAGCGCTTCGCCTTTGACCCGGAGCAGATGCGCCGGGTACTGGTAAATCTTCTTGATAACGCCGTTGCCGCTCTTGAGGGGATGGAAGGGGGGCGGATTGAGGTGCTAATTCGTCAGGATGAGGGGGGACGGCTGGTATTCATTGAGGTCAGTGATAACGGTCCGTCCATCAATGATGCCGATAAACTGAAATTATTCGAGCCTTATTTTTCCACCAAGAAGACAGGTACCGGTCTGGGGCTGGCTATTGCCAGCACGGTTATTGCCGATCATGACGGCTATCTGCGGGTTAAGGATAATCAGCCGCGCGGGGCGCGTTTTATCATTGAGTTACCCATGGTGGGGCGCGGCTGGCACAGCACCGATGGTGGGTGAGTAACTTTGGGATATAATATCAAGGGGTACCGTTGTTCACGGGCGGTAAAGGAGAGGGCAACTATAAGGGATTGCCCCGGCGGAGCCCCAAAATAATTATGGACAATAGAGATGAAAATTTTAATTGTTGATGATGAGGCCAGTATAGTTGAATCTCTCTCCGGCATCATGCTTGATGAGGGATATACCCCTCTCGCCGCCGACTGCGGGGAGCGGGCTCTGGAGATTATCAGTGCCGAGCATGTCGATCTGGTGCTGATGGATGTCTGGATGCCGGGCCTTGACGGTCTTGAGACCCTGACCAAGGTGAAAGAGAGCTACCCCCACCTGCCGGTAATTATGATCTCCGGGCACGGCAATATTGATACCGCTGTTCAGGCTACCAGGGCCGGGGCCTATGACTTCATTGAAAAACCGCCAAGCTACGATAAGATAGTCCTGTCCATGAAGAACGCCCTGCATCTGTCACAGGTGGAAAAGGATAATCTTATCTTACGGCAGAAGGCGGATAAAAAATCGGATTTGACCGGCAGCTCCGAGCCAATCCGTCAGTTAAAGGACAGTATCGCCAGGGTGGCTCCCACCGATGCCTGGGTGCTGATTACCGGGGAGCATGGCACGGGCAAGGAGTTGGTGGCGCAGTCAATTCACCGTCTTTCGGCCCGCGGCGGCCGCCCCATGACCGAGATTAATTGTGCTGCTATCCCTGAAGAACTCATTGAAAGTGAGCTTTTCGGTCATGAAAAAGGTTCTTTTACCGGAGCCAATACCAGCAAGCGCGGTAAATTTGATCTCGCTGACGGCAGTACCCTGTTTTTAGATGAGATTGCCGATATGAGCCTCAAGACTCAGGCCAAGATTTTACGGATACTCCAGGAACAGAAATTCGAGCGGGTGGGCGGTTCCAAGACCATTGCCGTTGATGTTCGGGTTCTGGCTGCCACTAATAAGGATTTGACGGCTGAGATCGCGGCTGGTAATTTCCGGGAAGACCTCTATTGGCGCTTGAACGTGGTACCGTTGGTGGTGCCGCCTCTGCGTGAGCGCCTCGGGGATTTACCAGAGCTGGTGGCGGCCTTTGTCCGGGAGTTTTCCGGTAAGGGGGTGGGAGCCAAACGCTTTACGGCGGCGGCCCTGACCATGATGGCCCGGCATTTATGGCCGGGTAATGTCCGTGAACTCCGTAATTTTGTCGAACGGGTGCTGATTATGACCGTAGAGGAGGAAGTAACGGAGGATATAGCGGCTCAGCTCCTGGGGCTTAAAGAGAGCGGCAGAAAAAATCCAGCCGCGGCTTGCGGCCGGGATGTTGATGCTTATAGTGGATTGAGTTTTAAAGAGGCCAAAAGGCGTTTTGAGCAGGATTTTTTGCGGATTCGCCTAACGGCCAATGATGGTAATATCTCCCGAACTGCCGAGCAGTTGGGAATGGAACGAAGTAATCTGCATAAAAAATTAAAGCAGGCCGGCGGGCGTGGAATTTAAAATCCCGCGGCCGGAAGGATGAATAGAATATGAGCGATAAAAATCAGACTAATTTGCCGGATCAAAAGGCCTTAGAGAAAGAAATCGGCGATTATCTGTCCCATAAATATGGTGATCGGATTAAAATTG
>CAZZJP010000025.1:0-14467 GCA_964654555.1 uncultured Desulfobulbia bacterium | reverse complement strand
CATTGAATTTCCTCACACCCACCTGCCGAGAACCGCTGGCAGCCTGCTTTTTCAGCTTGCGGCCCGGGGCTTTAAGCCGATTATAGGTCATCCGGAACGGAACCCGTCAATTATTCGTAATCCGGATTTATTGCTGAAGCTGATAGATTCAAATGTGCTGGTCCAGATCACCGCCGGCAGCCTGACCGGAGATTTCGGGCCGCGGGTGATGGAATGCGCCTGTTATCTTCTGGAACAGGGGGCGGTCAGCTTTCTGGCCACCGATGCCCATTCGGTGAAGCACAGGCCGCCGATTCTCTCCAAAGGCGTTACTATTGCCGCTGGAATTATCGGCCGGGAAAAGGCCCTGGCCCTTGTCTCCGGCAATCCGGCGGCTGTGCTGGCCGGAAAACCTGTTTACGCGTAATATACCGCTTTTCCCGTCTTTATTTCCTGTTTGTTCCCTCCCGGCCTTTGCCCATGTCTTAAAGCCCTTGTAACTTAAACCGGCAATACCGCTTATGTGTGGCAACGCGGCACTCTATCCAGCGAAATTGCCGGTTCATCGACAGCGAAATTGTTGTTAGAGGCTGGAATTAATAATGACAGTTCGAATCTCCGGCGTTATTATAGGTATGCCTGCTGGCTTTTGACCAGGAGAAACTGGCCGGGTGGTAAGGAAGAGAGGCGGCGGGCCATGAGCATCGGGCCTGACAGCAACAATGTTGGTTCCTGGTGCTTCTTGTTTTTTCCCCTTAGTGTCCCGCCTTATAAATGTGGAGAAAATTGATGGTTCGTGAACATTTTAATTTGCTTAAAAGGGTGCATCAGGCCATTGATATGAGCCTGATTTTTGTTGCCATCACTGTTGCCTGCTGGATCAGAAGTGGAAAGATGACCATGGATTTCAGCAAGTTTTTCTGTAGTCAGAACTACTTTATGGTTTTGCTGACCATGTTGGTTGTCTTCTATCCGGTTTTTAACGCGGTCCGGCTCTATGAACCATACAGATATCAGAGCTTTGATAAAATCTTTGTCAAGACCATCAAAGGCGTCATGGTGGGCGTTACTCTGTTGATCTTCGTCCTCTATATGGTGCATATCCAGAACGTGAGCCGCTTGATGATCGGCATTTTCATTATACTGGCCATGATCCTGCTTGTTTCCAGTAAGGCCTTTATTTTTTACACCCTGCAGTCTTACCGGAAAAAGGGATTTAATTTCAAGAGGGTTCTGGTCATCGGTAGCCGGGAAAGAGCCAAGGAGATGATCAAGAATATTTTTAACAATCCCCAGAGTGGTTACCGGGTAATCGGCTGTCTCGACACTGATGAGCAATGTATTGACGCTGAGGTTGCCGACGGCATACATATTATCGGCACCTTAAGGAATTATGAAAAAATTATTCTCGAAAACACGGTGGACGAAGTTATCTTTGCCATGCCGCTTAAAAAAATCGATCAGGTCAACGATTATATTGCTTTTGCCGAAAATGTCGGGGTAAACATTCGTATCATGCCTGACTGGCAGATTCAGAAGGTAATGTATCGTCCTGAAACCGCCGCGGTTTACTTTGACCAGTTTATAGGCATGCCCACCATCGCCCTGTCTTCTACCCCGCATAATGAATTTGATCTCTTGATAAAGACCGCCCTGGATTATGCTATTGCTGTCGGTGGGATGGCCGTTTTGTCGCCCGTTTTTGTAATAATTGCCGCCTCTATTAAATTTACCTCCAGGGGGCCTGTTTTTTTCAGGCAGGAACGTTCCGGACTCAACGGCCGTAAATTTAATCTGCTTAAATTTCGGACTATGGTTGACGGAGCGGAGAAGATGCGGGATCAGATTGATGCTGCCAATGAAATGGACGGGCCGGTATTCAAATTAAAAGATGACCCGAGAGTTACCGCGGTCGGTAAAATTCTCCGCAAGACAAGCCTTGATGAACTGCCCCAGCTGATTAATATCCTTCAGGGCGAGATGAGCCTGGTGGGCCCGCGCCCTCCTTTACCCGCCGAGGTAAAAGAATATAAACCCTGGCAGCGGCGGCGTTTGTCACTGAAACCGGGCCTGACATGTATCTGGCAGGTTTCAGGGCGTAACAATATTGATTTTGAAACCTGGATGAAGATGGATCTTGAATATATTGATAGCTGGTCGTTGCTGCTTGACCTTAAACTGCTGCTGAAGACGATACCGGCGGTGGTGCTGGCAAGCGGGTTATAGATGAGCCTATGGGGCTTTGGTAAGGCAGGGTAAATAAATTCAGAAGGGGTGAATTAAGTACACATCTTAATTGCTGAAGATAACCCATACGTTCAAAATATGGTTATGGCATTAATGGGAACTTGGGGATATAATTTTGATTTGGTGACAAACGGTATAGATGTACTGGAAACCGCAAAACACAATAATGGAAATTATGATTTATGTCTCATGGATGTCGATATGCCACAATTAGAACGGTATTGAAGTTGCTATTAACAATTCGTAAATCAGTGCGGTATTTTCCAATTATGGTGATGATCTGGAGATCATAGCTATAATTGGGCGTGTTTTGAGGCGGGAATGGATGATTTTATTGCTAATGGTAAGTTATTGTCGGAGTTTCTTGACCGTAACCCGGAAAGCCCAGGTATTATTCATTTGTATGCGAGAAATTTATTGTGTAATAAAAGGCATATTCTGCCAGAGTTTTTTGCCAAATTGGCTGAGCAGGAAGATTTGGAGTTGATTAAATATCTTGAGAAAGCGGAATTCTCTGCTGATATGAGCAAGTTAGATTATTTGTAAAAAAGAGATAGCAACGGTTTGAAGGCCCACGACCAAGCTCAGGGGCTGGCCGTGGGTCTGTTTCTCAACTTTATAAATGTTTATTGACTTGAATCTACCCCAAAAAATCATCGACGAGCGGCCAGTCCCTTGCGCCTGGTGTGGCCTAAATCTCTTCCGCGAGGGCCATGACCATGGCTCCCTTGGCCGTGGTGTTCAGCGGGTCATCGGCGATTTTGACCTGAGAAATATTAATGGGCAGGTTTACCTCCCGCAGGGTCTTTTTGAATAACTCTTTAAAGCCAGCGGGCAGAACGGTGCCGCCGCTTAAAACGATGGGAATGGGGGTGCTGATCTTCGGAATCTTATCGGTCTTCAGCAGGGTGGTCTCTAAGCTCTGAAGCAGGGAACGTACCAGCTCAATATAGTATATCTCCAGGGCGGTCTCCACCCGGTTGCGGGGCGGTGATGAGAGGCTGAAGCCCTTTTCCTTCAGGGACTTGATGGTGGTGGCCTTCTCGCCCACCGAGATGCCCACCATGGTGTCGATATAGTCGCCGCCTTTCTGGATGCTGTAGGTGATTATTGGCACTGACAGGTAAGAGAGGCAGATATTACACATGCCGCCGCCCATGCTGATGCCGATGCCGGTGAAGTTGTCATTGGCCAGTTCAGCCATAACCGTGGCCAGTCCCTCATTGATGGAGGAGGGCTTGTAGCCCAGGCTGGTGAGGTGCATCTTAATAATTGATTCATGATAGACTACCGAATCTGGGCCGTCCAGAGGGGCGCCGGGGACGCTGAAGCAGATGACCTCATTATGCTTGGGGCTGTCCTTGATCAGGGTGTTGATAATGGATTTCAATACCGTGATGCCCTCTTCCTCGCGGGCGTTTAACAGCCCCTGCTCCATGGTGCGGCGAGTATTGGCGTTAAACATCTTGGCAAAATTCTCGGCCGAATAACCGAGGATGTAGAATTGATTGTTCTTCTCGTAAAAGGAAACATCGTTTTCCACCAGAATCTTTTTGGTGAAGTTGGAATGGGGGATGGTGAAAAAGGCGTTAAGCTGCTTAACTGTGTTGACCTGTTTACCCTTGTTCTGGGCCATGACAATATGGCTGGTTCCAATATCGAGTCCCACCGGCCCCTTAGGATGCTCGGCTGATTCGCCTATCTCTTTTTCCCTGGAAACTACTATCTTCTTTGACGCCTCAATGGCCGTATCGACATTTTCTAAATTTTCTGCCATCTTTACCCTCCCTGGTTGAATATCCTGTAGTTCCGCCGCCCTCAGCGGGCGTCTGGCTTGATTGTTTAACTGGATGCGCTGTTTGTTTTTCATTCTGAACCTGCGTGCGGTTATTGTTATTATTTTATTATTCGGTAGAATGCCGAATAAAATTAACTATTAAATTATAAAATTTTTATCTAAGAACATCATTATACTACAAAAATAATCTATTTATGGTCAATAAAATAAATTACCCGGCCGGGCTGCCCATTGTCCAGCTGAAAGACGATATTATCGCCCTTCTCAAACAACATCCCGTGCTGATTGTGGCGGGCGAGACCGGCTGCGGCAAGACCACTCAGCTGCCCAAGATGTGTCTTGAGGCCGGGCTGGGTGCTGAAGGGGTTATTGCCATTACCCAGCCCCGGCGTATTGCCGCCATTACCGTGGCCCGGCGGGTGGCCGAGGAGATGGGTGCCCAGGGCCGGGAACTGGTGGGTTATAAGGTGCGTTTTCTTGACCGTACCAGCCGCCGGAGCCGGATTAAATTTCTTACCGACGGCATGCTGCTGGCCGAGGCTGCCCGTGACCGCCGTCTGCGGCGTTATCAGGTTATCATTATTGACGAGGCCCATGAACGGAGCCTGAATATAGATTTTCTTCTCGGTATATTAAAGCGTCTGCGCAAAAAACGTCCTGAATTGAAGATTATCATCTCTTCCGCCACCCTGGATACGGAGAAGTTCTCCCGCCATTTTGAGGGGGCGCCGGTGATTAATATTCCCGGCAAGACCTATCCGGTGGAGGTAAATTATCTGCCCTCTGATGAAAGTGAGGAGAGCGCTGAATTAACCCTGAGCGAGCGGGTGACACGGGCCGTAAGCGCTCTGGGGCGGCGGCCGGCGGGTGATATTCTTGTCTTTTTGCCCACGGAGCGGGATATTATGGAGACCCAGGAGACCCTAAAGGGTGAGGCTCAGGCCTTAAATGCCATAATACTGCCGCTCTTCGGCCGTCTGCCGGCTAAAGAACAGGGGCGGGTATTTAAAAATTATAAGCAGTTAAAAATTATCCTGGCCAGTAATGTGGCCGAGACCTCGGTTACTGTGCCTGGTATTCGTTATGTGATTGATACCGGTCTGGCCCGGATTTCGAGCTATAACCCCAGGGCTCGCACCACCAAGCTGCCGGTGGTGCCCATCTCCAGGGCCAGCGCCGATCAGCGTAAGGGACGCTGCGGCCGGGTGGGGCCTGGGGTCTGCCTGCGGCTGTACAGCGAAGAGGATTATCGAAACCGGCCGGAGTTTACCGTCCCGGAGATTTTACGGGCCAATCTGGCCGAGGTCATTATGCGGATGGTGGATCTGAGCCTTGGTCATCCTCAGGAGTTTCCTTTTCTCGATCCGCCGGGCTCACGCTCCATCAAGGACGGCTTTAATCTTTTGTCTGAATTGGGGGCGCTTAAAGTCGGCCCCGGCCGGCAGCTGCGCCTTACCCGCCGGGGACGGCTTATGGCCCGTCTGCCCCTTGACCCCATGATCTCACGAATGATTCTGGAGGCGAGAGAACGTAATGTCCTCCATGAGGTCATGGTGATCGCCGCGGTCTTAAGTATTCAGGATCCGCGTCAACGGCCGCCGGGCCGGGAAAAGGAGGCCGATGCCGCCCATGCCGGATTTTTAATCCCCGGTTCCGATTTTTTGACCTGTCTGAATATCTGGTCTCTCTACCATCATACCGCCAGGGCGGTTAAGAGCCAGAATAAATTACGAAAATACTGCCGCCAGAAATTTTTATCCTATCTGCGGATGCGGGAGTGGTGCGATATTTACGCCCAGATCTGCCAGGCCTTAGACGAGGAGGGCCAATATGATATCAGGGCGGCTGAGGTCAGGGCGGATGCCGTTCATCAGGCGGTGTTAAGTGGTATTTTACGGAATATAGCCCTGAAAAAGGCGAAAAATATCTATCAGGGCGCCCAGGGCAAGGAGTTGATGATCTTCCCCGGCTCCGGCCAGTTCGGCCGGGGCGGGCAATGGATAATGGCCGCTGAACTGGTGGAGACCTCAAGGCTGTACGCCCGCACCGTGGCCGTCATTAATCCCCGCTGGTTAGAGAGCATGGCCGGCGGACTCTGCCGTTATTCATACAGTAATCCCCATTGGGCCAAGAGTACCGGCACCGTATTGGCCCAGGAGAAGGTTACCCTCTTCGGCCTGGTAATTGAGGCCGGGCGGCCTAAAAACTTTGGGACGCTGGAGCCGGAGGAGGCCCGCAAGATTTTTATTCAAGCCGCCCTTGTGGAGGGCCGGGTCAAGGGGAATTATGACTTTTTGCGTCATAATCAGGAGCTGGTTGGTTCTTTAAAGGAGATGGAAGACCGGGTTCGTCAGCGTCGTTTGGTGGACGATTATCTGCTCTATACCTTTTATGATGAGCGCCTGCCGACTCTGGTCTGGGATCTGGCCGGATTAAGACGGGTACTGCCGGATATGGGCCGCCTGCTGTACATGAAACGGGAGGATATTCTCCAGTGTGAGGCCGATGAGGGGCAGCTGGACTTATTCCCCAAAACCATGCGGGCCGGTGATTTTGAACTCGATCTCTTCTATAAATTCACCCCCGGCTCAGAGGCGGACGGGGTCTCGGTGCATATTCCGGCTGCCATCCTGCCCCACCTGCGGCCGGAGCTCTTTGACTGGCTGGTGCCGGGTATGCTGCCGGAGAAAATTGTCCAGGTTTTACGGGGGCTGCCCAAGGGGCTGAGAAAACAACTGGTGCCCGTCAATGAGACGGCGGAGAAGGCCATGGCCCAGCTTGAATTTGGCCGGGGATCTTTTTACGCCGCTTTAGTGGCGGTGATTGAGCGGCAGGTTAATCTTGCGGCTGGCGCTAATGTCCTTGCCGCCGTGCAATTGCCGGATCATCTTTTGATGCGTTATTGTCTGCTTGCCGAGGGCGGCAAAGTGGTCAAGGTAAGCCGTCGTTTTGTCGATCTTCTGACCTTCCAGAGTGGCAAAAAGCCGACAACCTCCTTTAAAGATTTGCGGCAAAAATGGGAACGGCAGGCCATATCGCCCCAGGAGTTGGCAGGGCTGCCGGAGAAGATTGCCGTGCGCGACAATAAGGGCCGTCTGGCCGGTTACGCCATCCCGGCTCTCAACGCGGCAGGCGGAGACAAGGTGGGGCTGAGGCTCTGTCTGTCACCTGAGGAGGCCAGGCAGTGTAATCGGCAGGGACTGCTGGCATTGTATAAGAACGCCTTGAGCAGACAGGTACGGGAGGCGGCCGGGAGGTTTAAGCTCACCCAGGCCGACTGGCCGCTTTTCCAGGGATTGGGTGCCATGAAGGAGGTCAACGCGGCCCTGTTGGACGCTGTACTGCGGGCGGTTCTGCCCATTGAGAAAGGAGAACTGCCTGGCCATGATTTTGAGGCGGAGGTGGAACGGCTGCGGGCCGGGGAATTTTTTCAGCGGGCCGGGGAGTTCTTCGCCCTGGTGGAAGAGGCCCTGCGGCAGCGGCGGCAAACCCTGGAGACGGTGAATAAATTCGAGGGCCGGGCCGCCGCTGATTCCCTTAACAAACGGCGCTTTAAGGAATACCGCCGCCTGCTTGATTTGATTCTGCCGCCTGATTTTTTAACACTGACCGCCTCTGGACTGCGGTATGTGCCGCGTTACCTGAAGGCTTTGCGGATCAGGGTGGAACGGGCTCATGCCGCCCCGGCTCAGGATCTGAAAAAGGAGGAGATTATGGCCCCCTATAACGAGCGGCTGGCCGAGGCCGTCCGCCGGGCCGCCGCCCTTGAGGTGCCGGAGAGCCGCCGGGCGGCCGCGGAGGTATTGGAGAAATATCGGTTCATGATTGCTGAATATCGGGTCTCCATTTTTGCCCAGGAATTAAAGACCATGGTGCCGGTTTCCGCTAAAAGACTGCGGCGGCAGGAGGAGGAGCTGTTTGAGATGCTGGGGCAGGGGGAATAAGGAATTTTATCTCAGTAGTATCCGGTGAGAGTTTTGCGTTTATATGAAAGTTACCTGTCAAGGGTGTTGGCCTTACCACGACTTTCATGTTTCGTTGTGTCCTGGTGATCGGGCATGGCTGTTACTAAGGACTTGTGACGAAATAAACTTTACAATATTGCGTAGGATTTTTTGTCATAATCAAGGCGTACAAACGGGCGCATAGTTGAACTATGTAACCGTTTGTGCAACGCCGAGGATGGCAAAAAAGACAAGCAGGATATAAAGGTTATTGAGGAACAAGTCCTAAACTTATTGATATAAATATCGGTTCTTACGCGGACATTACCGGTTTTATAGTCAGAGCCTTAATGACAAACTATTATCCCCGAAGAAATTTACCTGGTTATTTACATTGCATTGGGCTTGATAAAATTGTAATTATTCAGACGGGGGTGTAAACTGCCCTGGACTGTGAGCTGTTCAGGGGAGCGCGGACTCCGGATTTGGTGCAGCTAAATAGTTACCAAAAAACTTATGATGTTGGACGGTTACTTCTTTTAGCTAATTGTACAATAAATGGCGAAGCTCCAGGCTTTTGCCGAATATTTACATAACCTCAGCGAGGAGTCGAAGGGTATGGGCGATATTCTTACTACCTGTGTCTATTGTGGCTGCGGATGCGGCGTTTATCTGCACGAAGAAGAGGGTCGGGTTATCGGCAGCGCGCCCAGCCGTAATCATCCGGTCTCGCGCGGCAACCTGTGCGTAAAGGGCTGGCATCTCCATGAATTTATTCACCATCCTGACCGCCTCACCCAGCCCTTAGTTAGAAAAAACGGCCGTCTTGTTCCCGTCGGCTGGGATGAGGCCCTGGAATATACCGCCCGTGAACTGGGCCGGATTCGGGATGAGACCGGCAGTAAGGGCATCGGGGTTCTGTCGTCTGCCAAGTGCACCAATGAAGAGAACTACCTGCTGCAAAAATTTACCAGGGCAGTTTTAAAGACCAATAATATTGATCATTGCGCCCGCCTCTGACACGCCCCCACGGTGGCAGGTCTTGCCACCACCTTTGGCAGCGGCGCCATGACCAATTCAATCAACGAAATTGAAGAGGCCCAGGTTATTCTGGTTTCAGGCTCCAACACCACCGAGGCCCATCCCCAGGTGGCCCGTCGTATTCTTGATGCCGTTGACCGGGGCGCCAAGCTGATTGTTATTGATCCCCGCCGGACCAGACTCAGCGAATGCGCCCATATTCACCTCGCCCTTAAACCCGGCACGGATATCCCCTTATTAAACGTTATGATGCGTATTATTCTGGATGAATCTCTGGTTGATGATCTTTTCATCGAGATGCGTACCGAGAATTATAACGAGCTGCGCGATATGCTTTATCGCTTAGATATTGAGGAAACCGCGGCCCTTACCGGGGTGCCGCTGAAAAAAATCAGCGAGGCGGCCCAGATGTACGCCAGGGCTCAGAAGGCGGTGATCTGCTATTGTCTCGGCATTACTCAGCATATCTGCGGCACCAGGAATGTGCAGTCCATTGCCAACCTGGCCATGATGACCGGTAATGTGGAAAAGGAAGGCACCGGGGTTGATCCGCTGCGCGGCCAGAATAATGTTCAGGGGGCCTGCGACATGGGGGCGCTGCCTAATGTCTATCCCAGTTATCAGGCGGTTAATAATCAGGATTTTCAGGAGAAATTTGCCAGGGCCTGGAATACGGAACTCTCCCTAGAACCTGGTCTTACCCTGCTGGACATGACCCACGGCGGTAAAAACGGGCCTCTAAAAGCCATGTTTATCATGGGCGAAAACCCCGCTTTGAGCGATCCGGTGCTGGAGAAGGTCAAAGAGACCCTGACAAATCTGGAATTTCTGGCCGTGGCTGATATATTTCTCACCGACACTGCCAGACTTGCCAATGTCGTGCTGCCCGCTGCCTCCTTCGCGGAAAAGACCGGCACCTTTACCAACTCTGAACGCCGGGTGCAGATGGTGCGGCAGGTCATCCCGCCCATTGCCGGCTGCCGCACCGACAGTGACATTATCATGGAACTTGCCCGGCGGCTGGATTACCCCATGGATTATGAATCCCCTGCCGAGGTTATGGAGGAGATCGCCATGCTTGCCCCCATCTATGGCGGCATGTATCATGACCGTTTGGAGAACTGCTGGGGTCTGCAGTGGCCCTGCTGGGACAGCGGCCATCCTGGCACTCCGTTCCTGCATAAATATTATTTTACCAGGGGGCACGGCCGTTTTGTGCCGTCCTCTCATCAGCCGCCCAGCGAGCCGGTTGATGGGCAATACCCCTTTCTGCTGATGACCGGCAGGATTTATCATCAATACCATACCGGCACCATGAGCCGGAGATGCCGTACCCTGAACCGTGAGGCGGATAAGGCTCTGTTGCAGATGAACAGCCATGATGCTGAGGGGCTTAAAATAAAAAATGGGGAGACGGTGGAAATGACCTCCCGGCGCGGCAGCATCCGCTTACAGGCTGAAGTAGGCAGTGAGGTTCCGGCGGGCACGGTTTACACCACCTTTCATTACCCGGAGGCCCCGGTAAATCTCCTCTGCGTCGGCGCTCGTGATCCCCAGGCCAATTGCCCGGAGTATAAGATCTGCGCTGTAAAAATCGAGTCGGCAAAATAAAAAAATGTTCAAGGGATACCAGTCAGATGAATGATGACAAATTGATCCTCAAAAAGGACTACCTCACCGCCTTTCTTCGTAAGCTCAACAAGGACTATCGTCTGATTGTGCCGCAAAAGAACCGGCACGGTGACACCCTGTTTAGCCCGGCTGTCGACATTGATTCGCTGCGCCTGGATTTGGAAAATCAGCCCCAGAATTCCATTAAACAGTTCCTGCTTCCCCAGCGGGAGGTATTATTTACCTACGAGTCCAGCCCCGGTGATTACCGGTTTCATCCTGTAGATCCGCCTGATGAGCCGACAATCTATTTCGCGGTGCGGCCCTGTGACCTTTCCGCGCTTCTTTATATGGATGTCATTTTTCTGCATGACGCGGCAGATCCCCATTATCTGCGCAGAAGGGAACTCTCCGTTATCATCGGTCTGAACTGTAAGCTGCCATTTGAAAAATGCTTCTGTAATGCCACCGGCAACGGCCCTTTTCTGGAATTTGGCGCTGATCTGCAGTTTACCGATCTTGGAGATCGTTTTCTAATCGAGCCCGGCCGGGTCAAAGGTGAGGAGATTGTCAGGAAATGGCCGCAATTTTTCAGCCCTGCCGATGACGAGGATATAAACCGGCAATACCAGTCATTCCTCGAGGCCAAAGGCGGTTTTTCGCGGCTGGTTCATGTGGATCAGGCCATTAAACGCCTGCGGGAGGATGAGGTAGCGGATTCAGTCTGGCAGGATTTATCACTCCGTTGTCAGGACTGCGGTGGCTGCGCCTATGTCTGCCCGACCTGCACCTGCTTTACCATTAATGATTACCCGCTTAACGACAGCGAAGGTGAACGGGTGCGCGCCTGGGATGCCTGCACCTTTGCCGGTTTTACCGCCCTGGCCGGCGGGCATAATCCGGTGATTCACAAAAAGGACGCTATTCGTCAGCGTTTCATGCATAAGCTTAAATTTGATGTTGAAAAACATGGCCGGTCAAGTTGTGTGGGCTGCGGCCGCTGCGTTGGCATCTGTTTCGGCGGTACTGATATTGTCCGCTTCATCAATAAAGCCTGCGAAGGAACCTGAATTATGTCAGAGCTAAAGCCGCTATATCAGCCCCTGTCAGCAAAAATCGAAGACATCATCATCGAAAATTCACAAGTCAAAACCTTTGTGGTGTCTTTTACCGATTTGGAATACGGCCGTTCATTCACCTTTGAACCGGGACAGTTTATGATGCTATCCGTCCCCCACCAGGGTGAGGCCCCCATCTCCATCGCCTCCAGTCCGGTTCAGAGCGGCCCTCTGCGTTTGAGTGTGCGTCAGGCCGGTAAACTGACCACGGCCCTGCTGGAGCTTGAGAAAGGTGCGGTTATCGGGCTTCGCGGCCCATATGGCAAGGCTTTTCCCATGCTGGAATTCGTCCATAAAGACTTGCTGTTTGTGGCCGGCGGTATTGGCCTGGCCCCCCTGCGCTCGATAATTGAGACCTGCCTCGCTGATCGTGAGCGTTACGGTAAAATCACCATTCTCTTCGGCAGCCGCACCCCCTCTGATATCGCCTTTCGGCAGGATATAGATAACTGGCGGCAGCAGCCGGGGGTGAGATGTCTGCTTACTGTGGATCAGGGTGAACCCGGCTGGCAGGAAAATGTCGGCCTGGTGACCACCTTGTTCGATGAAGCGGAGATCAGCCCCGCTCACACGGCGCTGGTATGCGGCCCGCCGCTGATGATCAGAGCGGTATTGGCTGAATTAAGCCGCCGGGGCCTGCGGGATGAAAAGATAATCACCACCATGGAGCGTCATATGAAATGCGGGGTGGGGGTCTGCCGCCATTGTCACTTGGACGACAAACTGGTCTGCGTGGATGGCCCGGTGTTCAACCTGGCGCAGTTACGAAATATGGAGGTCATGGAACTCGCCTGAAGGCCTTCCTGTGGAGAGTGATAAAAGCCTACCCCTACCATCGTAACTTCTCCTGAAATGTGGGTAAATCCTCTTCCCCGCCCGCTTATCTTCCCTGTTTTACTGGATTTTTGTGATATATGGGGCTAAGGGCACCGTCAACATAGATACCCTCGAGATAGGAGAGCTTTCTTGGTAGCTGCTGTACCGTGCCTCTGGTAAGCAGGAATGTTGCCTGCCGCCCGACAGAGAGCGCGCCCAACTTATCCATGCCGAAAAATCTGGCCCCATTTTCCGAGGCGCAACGGATGGCTTCCTCCCGTGTATAGCCAGCCTTGATAAACAATTTCATCTCTTCGGCCATGGATTCGCCATGGAGTATGCCAATACTGCCGGCACCGGTTCCCACAGCCGTTGTCAGGCCCAATTCTCTGGCAAAACGCAGCTGCTCAAGTTGTTCGTTCAGCGTCTTTTGCCAAAAAGCCTCCGCGCCAGGAAGCCGTTTTCCCGGCGCCACATAGCGATGGGAGAAACGGCAGCCCACATCTCCGCCGCTGCCCGCACCGTCCAGGGCATTCTTGGCCCGCAGCAGATTGGGAATCCACAATATGTTTTTATCGGCCATTTTCCTGAGATTGTCCTCACCCATGGCATATCCCTGTTCGATGGCATCGCACCCCGCTGCAAGCGCTTCTGCTACCTGTTGCCGGCCATTGGCTACCACCACCTTTTTCCCGCCCCTCAGCCGTAGAATGTAACGCAGATCTTCATAGCTGAGCCGGGGGTGCGGGGCGTTCCCCTCGATATTATCGGAATAAGCGATCTTGAGAAAATCCTCGTTCGCTGGGCTGTCAGCTGCCCAGCGCCTATTACGGCAGAGAGGGCCGGAGGTTTTGATATCAATTACGCTCTCTTCTGTCATCCTCTCTTGATAATTTTTCACCAGGCCGGTTATGTCATCGCAGTCGGCTGCTCCCCGTACTCCATGCGCGTGGCAGTCATAGATATGCCGCTTCAGCATGGCCGCCTTTGTGGCAGGCCCGGACTCTTCATCGGCTGACCGCATATTCTTGTCGACGGCGGGTGAGCGCGACAGGGAAACGCTGCAGTCAACCAGTGCCGGTAAAATGGTACAATGGGAGAGGTCATCTACCGTAACACCATTACTGGCGCGAAGCTGTGCGGCCGGATTAATGGCGGTGATAATGCCGTCCTTTACCGTCAGCATGATATTCCTGCGTGCATCGGTAGCGTTGCCATCAATGAACATTCCTGCCAATATGAATCGTATTTCGGCCATGATTGTCACTATTCAGTTAGATATCTAAAAACCAACCATTAGAATATGAATTTTCAGAAAGAACTGCCTTATCAAGTAAAGCCTAAAACTATAGACTATAATTACAAAAACGCCAACAAACGTTGTAACTATTCAGCAGCACTCCATCTTCGCCCATTTAGGCCTTCTCGAATACCAAAGTATGCTTCGAATGCCTAAATGAACGAAGCTGGAGCACTGCTAAACAGTTACACTCTGGTGGTTATTGATAATTAGGGGCATTTCGCTGAATAGTTACCAAACGTTAAGCATTTTTGGAGACAGGTCCAATGGATGGATGTACTGCGCCATCTGACAATTATATCCTTATGGTAAAAATAGTATTGACTGCTTTTACCATAAGGATATAATTGTCAGATGAAATTACGTTACCTGACAAATTATATTCGTGAAGACCTGCAAAAAAAAATGGTCTTTATTGGCGGCCCGCGCCAGGTCGGTAAAACTACCTTAGCGCGTTATCTGGCCAGTGAATATCCTGAAAATGTTTATCTGAACTGGGATAATCCGCAGCATAAACTGCAAATCAGCAGACAGCACTGGCCGCCGGCGACAGAGTGCCTCGTCTTTGATGAAATTCATAAATATGATAAATGGAAAAATCTTATCAAAGGAA